>JAGLDC010000042.1 GCA_023145965.1 bacterium
CGGCAAAAAAGTTTCTCGAACAGGTCGTGGACGAGTGTGCTTATACCGCAGAACTGTATTACACCGACAATGGCAGAGAATACAAAGGAAACCCAAATCATCACGAGTTTATGTTGACATGCAAAGAACATAAGATAGAACAAGGGTTTACGCGGGTAAGAACGCCCAGGACAAACGGAAAAGCCGAAAGAGTTATACGAACAATTATGGAGCAATGGCATTATAAAATCAGATTCAACTCATCCGCACACAGAATCAATGAACTCAAGCGTTATCTCAACTATTATAACTCGGTCAAACCACATAAAGGTATCGGGGGGTTTACTCCAATGGAAAAACTAATCGAGTATTTTTATCCCGATAAACTGTAAATAACGCTGGTGATTCTAACATATTAAGGGTAAATATGCTTGTTTTATATATTCGATTTTGTTGCCGCAAGTTGACCGCATGCCGCCGAAATCTTCTGGCCTTTACTCTGTCGTAAAGTCGCAGTGAGACCAGCGGAACAGAGATAAGAAAGAAATTTTTCCACAGAGGTATTGGTTGGAGTAGAAAAACCGAGACCCGGAACTTCGTTGTAACGAATCAAGTTGATTTTGCAGGGCAGGTCAAAAAGTAATTCGGCTAATCTATCCGCGTGGCTAAGGCTGTCATTAACGTCTTTTAAAAGGACATACTCGACTGTGAACCAACGCGCGGTCATGTTGGCATATTGCGACGCAGCAAGAAGAATATCCCTTATCGGTGAAATTTTAGAGGCCTTGGGCATCAAGTGTGAGCGTAGTTTATCGTCGGGGGCATTCAGAGAAATGGCGAGTTTGGGTTTCATCCCGGATTGCAGTAATTCATCGATCTTATCAGGAATACCCACTGTGGAAAGAGTCACTCTACGGTGCCCAAGAGCAATTGCATTGTCGTCGGAAAAAATATCTAAAGCTTTAATAACCTCATCGAGGTTTTGAAGCGGTTCGCCCATGCCCATAAGGACAACATTAGATAGTTTAATACCAAGTTCTTCTTCCAAGCTCAAAAACTGCCCGACAATTTCTCCTGATGTAAGGTTGCGTTTAAAACCAAGCTTGCCGGTGGCACAAAAACGACAAGTCATTTTACACCCGACTTGTGTGGAAAGACAGGCTGTATTACGCTCCTCGGCAGGGATATGGACTGCCTCAATTAAGGTGTTATCATTCAATGTGAAAAGGAGTTTCGTGGCACCATCGCTGGAAGTTATCTTCTCGGCAATTTTCAGCCTTCCAATAGAAAAGTTCTCGGCAAGCCTTGCTCTCAAAGGGATTGGCATATCTGTCATAGGCTCGAAATCGCGAAAACGGTGCCGATATATCCATTTAAGCAATTGCTTGGCGCGGAAAGGCTTTTCGCCTAGAGAGGCGAAAAGGTCCTCAAGTTGTGGGCGGGCCAAACCAAGGAGGTCAATTCTTTCAGGAATAGTTATGTTGATTGGATATACTTTCTCCATGTGGATGAAGTCCTTTGTCCTTTTTAATAATAAGCGCAAAACACAGCGTAAAAATGGCTATAGCAATAATAATCAACCAGATAGGAGCGAGTTGTTCGCCGGAGAAATATCTTTCGCAAATAGATTCACCATAGATACTAGCTAAAAAAGCGCACGAATTATTGATTACATGAGCTCCCATGCCATAGAAGATCGAACCGCGACGGAAGACCATTATACCATAAACAATACCGAGAAGAGAAGCAGGTATCAGCCTGAATGGATCGAGATGGAATGCTCCAAATAGCACGCCAGCAATGACTATACCCAAAATCGGTCCCCATTTTCTTGTGAGACCATCGAGAATGTAACCCCTAAAAAGGATTTCCTCGCATATCGCAGGAATAACGGCCAAAACCGCTAATCCACCCACAATGCCAAGGGAGGCTATGTCGTTGAGCATGCCCTCGAATTGTTGGAGATAATCCGGAGAGATGGGCGAGATCATATTTGATAACACTTGAAATTGTGTTATCAATACGAAACCGGCGATACCGAGTGGTATAGTAAGAAATATCCTCGGTAAATTGGGGTTTTTAATGCGGAATGTTTCTTTAATGTTAAGATTGAGCCTTCTTGCAAGAAGATAAGCCGGTGCACTCACCAATAAGACTTCAGTTATTAAAAGTCCTGCGACAATATCCCTCATTTGAACTGGTGTGCCGACCCACCATAGCAAAGCCACTGCAACAGCAAATAGGAAAAAGGCGTCGCTTGCTCCAGCATGGTTTTTTTTTGTTTTAAGAGATTTATTACTGGCAAAAGCCCTCGATAATGGTGAACCACCGGATTCAGAAAGCAAGGCCTCCTCATTTGAGATTATCGACGATGCCCATTTTAGGGCTAGAATTGCAAAGATCGCAGTCGAAATCCAAACTATGGCGAAGTTGATTATGCCAACTGAACCGACCATAAGCTGTTTAATTAGAAGCGAAACGTTTAACACTGGGACAAAGGCCAGCCCGGTATTGAGTTCGAGACCGGGAAGAAGCGCAGCCATCGCAGGAAGTTCTGCAGCGATCAGCAACGGAGTGAGGTAGCCTTGAGCCTCTTTGTAGCTTTTAGCTGAAGACGATATAGCTAGGAAAGCGGCGGAAAAAAGCGCTGCAAGAGGAATTAGTTGTATTAAAATAAGCGCAAGCGTTCCTGGAGCAAGCGAAAGGGAGAGAAAATTTGAGAGTTCGCCACCCATAGCATCAATGCCAACGCTCATAGTCAGACCCATGGAAACGAGATTAAGAAGGGCATTGACAAAGGCCATTATAAGCACGGTTAAATATTTCCCGATGACGATTTCCATTCTTCCTGCCGGTGAAACCAGAAGGGTTTCAAGGGTGCCACGCTCTTTTTCTCCGGCCACCATATCGATACTTGAATAATATGCCCCGGATATAACCATGAGAACCAGTATCATGGCGAGCACGCGCCCGAAGACCATTCCTCCCATTTTTTCTTTTGTAGCAATATTTTCACGGATGGTTACGATAGGATCGGTAACGAAGCTATCGAGTCCCGCTGAAGTAACCCTCTTTGTAACGATATGTTTTTCATAGCTGTCGAGTATTTCCAAAATATGAGAAAGGGCGAATTCACTTCGCTCCTCGGCACCATTGAAAAAGATTTGGAGTGTATCCCTTTCGCCTGAGTTTATTTTTCCACTAAAGCCATCCGAGATGGTGACTTTAGCGAGTATATCGCCGTTGGCAAGTTGCGAATCGGGATTATCGGATGTAACAATTGTGAGCTGCGTATCTTCTTCGAATAAAGCCATAAGTTCCGGAGAGGATTCCCTGTTTTCAATAATTACAGGAAAAAGCTCTTTCTCCATTTTGCCCACTAAGAAGATGGACATTTGCGCGAAGCCCACTATCATGATTGGGTAAAGAAGTAATGGCAGTATGAAAATAACGAAGATAGCCCTTCGGTCGCGAAGAATCTCGACAAGCTGTTTCTTGAATATTATGCCGATAACCTTTGCTCTCAAAATATTAACTCCTCGGTGCCTGTTAGCTCGAAAAAGGCATCTTCGAGGTTGGAAGTGTTGGTTTGATCGAGGAGTTCCTCCAAGGTTCCGACCGAAAGTAAGCTTCCTTGATGGATTATGCCAATCCGATCACAAAGGCGCTCAGCCTCTCGCATAATATGTGTGCTGAAAATAACCGTCTTGCGGTTTTTTTTAAGGCTGAGGATAAAATCCGTAAGTGATCGAGCAACCATAACATCGAGGCCGACCGTAGGTTCATCGAAAACTAGAATCGGTGGATCATGAACCATGGTTCGGGCGATATTCACTTTTTGTTTCGTGCCCGAGGAAAGAGAATCGCACATAGTCTCGGCATACTGTTTCATGTCAAGGATGCCGAAAAGTTCATCTACTCGGTTTTTAAGAAAAACCTCATTCATACCGTAAAGACGCCCAAAGAACTCGACCATTTCGCAGGCCTTGAGGCGTTTGTATAAGCCCGTGTTGCCGGAAAGGAAACCTAGTTTTCTACGAACTTTGTCGGATTCGGTAACTGTATCGTGGCCATCAATCAATATCTTGCCGCGAGTGGGCTGAAGCAAGGTCGAAATCATTCGCAGGGTTGTAGTTTTTCCCGCGCCATTCGGACCGAGAAGCCCAAAAATCTCGCCTTCAGGAATAGTTAGGTCCAAACCGTTGACAGCAACAACGGGTTCACCCTTTGGGGGATCGAAAATTTTCGTGACCCCGATAAGATGTATAGATTTATCTCCCATCGAAAAGAGAAGCGAATCCTATGAATTTGGGAGAATAACGACTCAGGATTTTTTTTCCTTAGGAATCCACTTGGTGAGAGCATCGATAAGCTTATTGGCCTGTGAAGCACTCGAAATATTGAATTTTGACTGTTGCATGTATTGGTCTTTAACTTTGCGATAACGTCTTATGCTGTATCGATCATCGCTATATTCGCTTTTCGTCCTGTTCCATTGCCGATATCTGAAAACAATAGTGCACCATGCAGCGCGAGAGAGGATTACTTTATCTAGCTCGTCAACTATCACAACATCGTCTTCCTCATAACGGATCGTTAAATCATCTATTTTTTCGGCCATTGCACACCTTTCTTAAGTTCACAAAAAAAACATATTAGCATTATAAGAAAATATTTTTGAAATGAAATAGTTTGTCCAAAAAATTCAAAAATTATTTATATTTTTCAAAAAAAGGCGGGCCATCCAAAATTAATTAAGCTGTATAAAAGGAGGGCGTCGGCCATCTTGGCAAAAAAACCGACGCCCCCCGAAAAGGTTGCTATTAGCAAAATATAAAATCTAGTAAAAAATATATTCTATTCAGGACCGATCTGGAAATGCCATTGCCAACCAGAAATTTCGTTTCTCAAATCGTCTTTATCGAAGCCGTAACCGACATCGATGCCCATGACTCCAAGCATGGGAATGACCAATCTTACGCCCGCGCCGGCACCTCTCTTCAATTGTGAGAAATCAACATCATCTAGGCCGCGCCATGAATTGCCCATGTCGCCAAATAACGCAATATAGAATTGGTCGCGCGAAATGGGAACTCTAAGCTCCATAGTGAGTTGGGTTATAACTCTTCCGCCCAATCGGAAAGTTTGTTCCGGTGAGGTGAGTGGCAGTCTCCCTGATATGTCTGGTGTAGCTGAGGAGTCGTATTCGGCTTCAGAGGTGTCAATAGGAGATATGCCCCTGTCGGTATAACCGCGTATTTGACCCTCATACCCATAACTTCCGAAAAAATATCTCTCGGAATAAGGAACATCATTAGGATCGTCATTAAAGACATTGGAGAGGTATCCAATTTTGGCCTTTCCTACAACTGTTAAATACTTGTGAAGCGGAAAATACCAGCCAGTGGAGAAATCCTGTTTTAGAAAGGAGACATTGCCGCCAAGGAAGCCTCCGGCAACCTCTACAGTATAGCTATTTCTGCTTCCTCTTGCAGCAAACATTTTGGAATCGCGCGAGTCCCGTTGAATAACCATTCTCGAAGCGGATTCCACTTGCGGCCATTCGACCTCTCTGAGATCATATTGGGAAGTAGGACTATAACTCGAGGAGAATTCGTAGTATTTAAATTGCTCTAGTTTGTATCTCCAATAAAGGGTGAAATAATCATCTGGCCAACTTAGTCTGCGACCTAGGCGTAACGCGCCGCCGGTGCGAAGCTCTGTGTAATAATTTGACCAAACCAGCTCGGTGTTATAGATATCAAAACCAACCGTAGTCGGAACGCCCATAAACCAGGGTTCAGTAAAACTTAAAGAGATGTTTTTACGATTGGCGCCGAATTCCCATGTAAATTCGGTCTCCCAGCCTCTTCCTAACATGTTTGGCCAACCGATGGATATATTACCAACGATTTTGTCTCGAGAGTTATATGTTCCACCAATCTGGAATCGTCCGATGGGCTTTTCCTCGACTTGCATAATGAGGTCGACATCGCCGTTGGGAAGAATCTCAAAATCGGGGAGGACATCGTTAAAGTAGTTAAGATAATAGATATTGCGCACCGAGCGCATCATTTTGCTTCTTTGGAAAACCTCGTCGGGATATATTGACATCTCCCTTCGAATAACTCTATCGAAAGTGCGTGTATTTCCGGCGATCTCTATTTTGCGGACATGCGCCTCGATACCTTCATTTAAGGCAATGCTCAGCTCGACTGTGTCAGCTGTGAGTTTTCTAGTGTCTTGAACATCGGCGTAAATGTGGCCTTTTTCTTGGTAAAGAAAATAAACTTCCGCCAGGGATTCATCGAGTTTTTCACCGCTGAAGACATCGCCCTTTTCGAATCTTAACACAGCATCGATATCGTCTTCGTTGTAAATAGTATTGCCGGAGATTGCTATATCACCAAAATAATAACAACGGCCCTCTTCGAGCCAGATATCCAGATTTAAGCGCGAATCGGTGGTGTCCGTAGTAACAGAATCTGCGAGAATATTCGCGGTTATGTAACCGTTGTTGTGATAGATATCCTCGATTTTTTCAAGGTCCTCTTGATATTTGGTCTCAGAGAATTTCCCACCTCGAAAAAAGGATTTTTGTTTTGTTTCAATCTTACGGCGAAGTTTCGAGTCGGAGAAAACCTCGTTTCCATGAAAAGCGATGTTTCCTATACGAACCTCATGGCCTTCATCGATAATGAAGGTTATATTAACTCGGCCTTTTGCTGTTTCGATTGCAGATGTTTCGATCTCGACATTGGGATAACCTTCTTCGATATAGGCTTCCTTGAGGTTTTTTACAGCATGGAAGGTTTTTTTAGGAGAGAGGAAATCATTAAGAGTAAGGTCTGCCTTTTTCAGGAGGTCTTTTTCTTTAATTGCTTTATTGTCCTCGAAAAGGATTTTAGATACTATTGGAAACTCAACTACCTCGATCTCCAGATCGACAATATTCCCGCTTTGCGAACCACGAATAGAGACATCATCGAAGAAGCCGAGTCTATATATTTTGCGGACAGCATCCTCGAAAACGGAAGAACCGAAGGTTCCGCCCTCCATGAGTCCCGAGGTTGTTTTAATGAGGGCTTCCGAGGTGTTATTAGTTCCGACGACATTTACCTCACCGATAACCTCAGCACAAAGTGCTTCGGTGCCTATCGCTAAAAGGATAATTACCGCTAAGAAGGTAATGAAAAAAGATTTGCTTGTTTTATAGAGCAATATCTCAGGCCGTAGCTATCTCTTCGATCATCAAACGGGTGTAATCTTGTCTGTGTCCCTGTTTTTTATGGTAACCGGTGCGGCGTTTCTTCTTGAAAACGATGATTTTGTCATCGCGGAAGTGCTCGATTACTTTGGCTTTGATAGTTGCGCCCTCGATGTTGGGTTGTCCTATGACTGGTTCATCATCGCCGGAGAGCAGAATAACATGGTCGAGGACAATTTCGTCACCGGAAGTTCTATCGGCCATAAGCGGAACTATAACGGATTTGCCGGCTTCCACCTTGACCTGTTCGCCTTTAATGTTAACTATTGCATACATATGTTCCTCCAATGGGTTATTTCCGTAAAACTCGAAAAATATATCTTTTTATTACATTAAGTCAATTGAATTCTTAAATAGGTTGTTTAATTAACATCAAAGAAAAAGAACTTTGCTAAGTCTTGATTCTCGAATTTTTAGCAAACAATCTAGATTATAATTTTTTTTTACTGGCAAAGGCAAATGAATCAGCACCTTTTAATATTATCCAATTCTCGATGAATAACTATATCGAGTCGATCAGATTATTTTTTCGGCTTTGATAAGTATTATTCTTTGTTCAATTTCGATCTTGTTAAGCCTCACATTCATGGCCTCTAGTTGTGCGATGTAGGCCTCACGGAGTCTTTTTTCATCGATGTTTTCATACTCAGCTAATATGCCTTCAATCTCGTTTTCAATTTTTTGAATAATATTTTTATTTTCTTTGGCAATAGCTGTCTTGAGTTTCAATCTAAGCGATACAATCCTTTGATATGGATGCTCATTTTCGATCTGGAGTCTTTTTTGTTTAATTTTGTCTTTTTCGTTTTCAAGTGCGATATAATCTGGGCTTTCGTTTCTGATTCTTTTTGCGGCCTGGCGTTTTTTCCGTTTGAAATATCTCCATCCACTATTGACAACAACAAAAACGACGAAAAGGGCGATAAGTATGTAGAGAAGCTGTTTGAGCATCTAGTTTTATTTAGTAATAACGAAGTCGTCATAATCACCGGTGACGTGTGTGGCGGTGTTGTCAGAATCAGTAAGAACAGCTATGCCTTTGGCGGTAGGTTTTGCACCGGATTCGCCAAAAAGGCTTCGGTAATCTTCGAGGACATTGCGGGATTCGCCATGCCACTCATTGAGTCCATCTTCGCCGGTTTTTATGACTATCATCTTGGTTTTAGCAGAATAAGGAGATTCGAGAATAGTGCCAATCGGAAGAGTCTCACTCCATATATACTTGATGGTTTTGGGAATTGGAAACCCTCCAAATAACACATAAACACCGAGAACATCATCATTGCCGGATTTGATTTTTTCGTTTGTTCCAATAGGCATCTCGATAGGGCGCCAACGCCATTTGAGTTTGGGGTAATCGGAAAGATGCCATTCCTTGTCGAAGCCGATTGTGACACTTATTTTATCGGCTGTAGCATGAAGGAACTTGTTGTTGTCCTCCTTATTAATCTTATAAACCTTTACCATATTAGTTTTATCTTTAGACGTCCAACCTTCGGGGAATGTATTAACAGCATCGTTTTCGAAGTCGATGCTGTGTGAAATGTCAGATGGAAATGCAGCAATAGCGCAAAAGAAAAACAGAATTAATTTTTTCATTATAAACCTCCAAATATGCTAATTTGTGAGCAATGGACATGCCAGAGGTGGAAGCTCGAAGTAAGATAATTTTGAATATCCTCGAGACCCAAAAAACAGACGACAAGATTTTCCTATTGGTTAAGGATTAGGTTCCTCCCACTCTAAAAGCATTCTACGAATCATGCCGCGCGAGTAAAAACAGGCGATCTTTGAGACGAAACATGGAAAGTCGATAATTGCCGAACGATTGGCCTTGTCCGATATCGCTCGAGTAACTACAAAAGGAATATCGTGTTCGAAACAGACTTGTGCTACTGCAGCTCCTTCCATCTCGACACATAAAAGGTCGTTAAGTTCTTGTTTTAGCTGTGAGATTATCTTATGATCGGCTACAAAATGGTCTCCGCTGGCAATCAATCCTACCTTCACTCGAGGTTTTTTTATATCGAATTGTTCGAGTATTTCGGGTTCGATTTCATTGAAGATTTCGCTTTCGACATATTTTTTGGCCGATATCTGCATTCGCTCGATAAAGACATTATTAGCGGCAAATCGAGATATTCCTAGAAGTGGAATTTCAAATTTGTTGAATGTGGGTAACGGGCTCACGTCCATATCATGCTGAATCAGTGCTGAGGAGATGACAATGTCGCCAATCTCAAGTTCGAGATCAGCTGCACCTGCAACCCCGGTGAAAACAATACCTTCGACACCGAATCTATCGATTAAAGTCGTTGCAGTCGAGGCAGAAGCGACTTTGCCCCATCTGGAGAAGACAAGAACCACATTTTTCCCATAGAGTTTACCCGACCAATAATGGCGTTTACCTATAACGAGGTCATTATCTTGGTCGAGATCGGCTTTCAATAGGTTAATTTCTTCATGCATCGAACAAATAATGCCAAATTTCATTTAGCTTTTTCCAATAATATTTTTGATTGCTCATTAATGTAAAATCCTTATTAACTTAATGTCGATTTTCAATTATACAAGCTCATTCCCAGCTTAAGGGATTCTTTCTGGTCCGTTTGCTTACTCGAAAAGATTATCAAGTTACTGAGAGAATTTGAGTTAAATAAATGCTGATTTGAAGTATAATAACAAAACATGAATATTGTGAAGTAAGTGAGGTGTTGCCGATAGTTTAATATTTAGTTCACCTTTTTTCAGAACAATACATTCGAGTGGTCAGAGAACTCAGAGCATTGTAGCTTGATTTTCCATTTTTTTTCTCTATAAAAAGTTGCATATTGAAGTGTTATTGACATGTGAAAGGATTAGATTTTTTGAACAAACAAAAATGGTATAGCTGGGCATTGGCACTTCTAGTAGTAGTGGCTGTGGGATATATGATAGCTAGGAATTTCGGAGAGCTCAGGAAATACGATTTTGATTTTCGTTGGGGTTTTATAATCCTTGCTTTATTGAGTGAAGTTTCTGCTTATTTATCAAAGTTAGTAATTTGGCAACATCTTTCGCGTTCTTATGGTCTAAAAGTGCCTTTGATAAAAGCGGGCAAAGGCTTTTTTCTCTCTCAACTTGGGAGATATATTCCGGGAAAAGTTGGTCTTTTGCTAATTCGGATGGAAACCTATCGAGAGTATTCGCGTAAGAATACAGCTATAGCGACCGGTGTAGAGATGATTTCGACAATCGGCGGGGCATGTATCTTGGTGTTAATTGGTATTATAGCGGCGGGTGAATATCTTCCTTCTTATTCGATTTGGGTTGCTTTGATTGGATTTGCTGCGGTTTTGATTTTTTTATGGCCGGGCATTTTCAAACCCCTTGCCAATTTTGGGTTTAGATTAATAAAGCGTTCTCCGATGGAGGAGGTTCCTCCTTACAGCGTAACGCTCAAGTATGTAGCTGTGTATCTTTTTCCTGGGTTGCTTCATGGTCTTGGGTTATTTATGGTTTTGTGTTCGCTTTCCCCTATAAGTTTTGCATTTTATTTGCCAATAACTTCAATCTACTTTGCTGCGGGTATAGTAGGGTTGCTTGCTGTTTTCGTTCCGGCGGGACTCGGTGTTCGAGAGGGCGTAATGATGCTCGTTTTACCGCTCATTGTGGACAAACCTATAGTAATAGTGGGAGTCATACTCTCTCGAATGGTTTTAACATTATCGGAGATATCTTTAGCCGGCATTTTCACAGTTTTAGATAAGTTTAATTCAAAATAGCAATTAATTGATAACTCATAGTTTACCGAATTGATAGTTGAAAGAAGAATCTTATTTACAAATATTCCTAGTAGAAAGTTTTTTCAGGAAATTCCAGAGGGGGTTTTCATTTTTTAAAATTTCTTTTTAGAAAATAATGCTTGCATGAGTTTTAAAAATCGGTTTATTATACTGATAATAAAGTTAATTGGAGGATAAATGTTGAAAAACAAAGTTTCTTTTGCTTCAATTCTAGCATTATTAATTTTGGGATGTAGTTCGCTTTTTAGTTCTGGTATCTATATAGAGCCGGGAGCATCCCTGACTTATGTTCGCAAGTTTGATAGCCAAACCCCCGGCAAGCCTTTGCGCATAATAAATATTAATTCTTCACCGATGGTTTACAACATCAGTGTTGTGGCAGACGAATATAGGCTTAAAGGCTATATTCCGATGCCGGATACGAATTGGGTTAAACCAATGAAGAATGATGTAAAAGTTGAGCCTTACGACACGGTGGATATTCCGATTATGATTTCTATCCCGGAGAGCGATGAAAACTATAATCGTGCGTGGGTATGCGAGCTTTCGGTTATGCAAAGCGCGTGGAAGGATCCTTCTATTGGAGGCAAAGCTGGAACGGTTCTCCAGTTGGGTGCCAGAGCCACGTGGTTAATCGAAACGCCATTTAAGAAGGCTTTAGCTGCTATAAACAGCGATAAGTTATCAGTTGCGCCTGCAATACAGCCGATCCAATATGGCGATAGCACGATTAACAAAGGTGAGATTTTTATCACTATTCGCAATGATGATGAAATTGAGCACGTGTATTCACTTGAGAGTTATATCCCGAATTTCGGTGATTCTATTATCGGGAGGGTACTTGATATTTTTCCGCTGACGACTGAAGAAACCGGTTGGATACTCGACCCCAATTGGATTTGTCCTAAGAAGAAAAAGCTTTTTGGAATATTCTCAAAGAGCCCAACGATCAAATTGGGTTCTGGGGAAGTTGGTAAATACCCAATTACAATCGATATGCCGCCTTCGGAAGAATTAAACCAAAGGCAATTCGAAGGTATTATTCTTATTCGGCCCGATGGTCAAAGAGAAGATAGTCGTTTTGTTCGTTATATCATATCGCCCGGATTGGAATACAAAGAGTAGATAGAGTAGTATTTGCTTAGAACTATTGAAAGCCCTTCTTTGAAGGGCTTTTTTTATAGCTGATTTTATTTGACTTTTTTGCTTTTAGTGGCTATTTTTAATAAATATTATGGGAGTAATAAAAATACATAACATGTCTTTTTATGGCTATCACGGTGTGACGGCGGCAGAGAAGGAGATTGGGAAGCGTTTTACTGTCGATGTCGAGATGGTAGTGGACACATATCATGCGGCGAAAACCGATAATCTTATGGATACAGTTAATTATGAAGAGGTTTATAGGGTTGTTGGGGATTTTATCACTGAGAATATTTTCCATCTCACCGAGACTCTAGCCGAGGGCATAGCCGATTTGTTGGAAAATTCTTTCACACAGAGCGGTGTAAGGGTTTGTGTTAGAAAGAGCAATCCGCCATTTCCTGGAAATCTGGATTATATTGAGGTTGAGGTTATACGTGGGGAGATATGATAGCAGCTTTGGTTCTTGGATCGAATGTTGGTGACAGGGTAGGTTTTTTAATTAAAGCTGTGGGGAAAATTGGTGAATTTGGGGCAATAAAGGGGATTAGCGGCCTTTTTATTAGCAAGGCATACGGTGTTGAAGACCAGGATGATTTTATAAACGCCGCTCTTCTTCTTTCGACGAACATTGATCCTCGAGGATTATTATATGAGCTTAAAAAGATCGAGAAGGAGCTTGGCCGGGAGGAGATTTTTCGTTGGGGGCCGCGCAAAATCGACATAGATATAGCGCTATTTGATGGTCTTATTATAGATTTGGTTGATTTGACAATTCCTCATAAGGGTCTTATTGAACGCGATTTTTTTCTGGATCCGCTTATCGAGTTGATACCGGAAGTGGCCGATCCCATTTCGGGGAAGACGTTATCGAAGTTGAGAGAGGAATTACCTAAAGCTGAAAATAAAGTAGTCTCTAAGTATATTGATAAAAGATGGCAAGTCCTCATTACATAGCAATCGAAGGTGTTATCGGAGTTGGCAAGACTACCCTTGCCAAGAAACTCGCCGATAGATTTAACGGTCGATTGGTTTTAGAGCGGTTTGATGAGAATCCGTTCCTTCCTGATTTTTACAAAAATCCGGTTTACAATGCTTTTACCACTCAGATATTTTTCCTTTTATCAAGGTATAGGCAGTTGAATCAGCTTCATAATTATGATCTTTTTCACGAGGCCATCATCGCTGATTATATGTTTGAGAAGGATGCAATATTTGCCAATATCAATCTTTCGGATTTGGAGATACGGCTCTACAATGAGGTTGCGCGTCATCTTGCCAGCGAGATACCTAAGCCCAATCTTGTAATTTATCTTCAGGCCAGCTCATTAGCATTAATGAAGCGCATACGCAAGCGTGGCAGGAATTATGAGAAGAAGATTCCGGAAAGATATATAGAAAACCTAGTCGAGGCTTATGAGCATTATTTCTTTAATTATCGTGAATCGGCATTATTGGTAATAAACACCGAAAGACTCGATCTTGAGGTTGATTTAGTGATCGATGAGTTATTTCATAGGTTGGAAAAGCCTATTAGAGGGACAGAATTCTACAATCCTGATGTTACGCTTTGGGAGTGAGATAATGGCTGATAAATTAACAATACTAGACATATTGGCGAGCAAAAAGAGGGGCGAGCAAATCGCCGCTTTAACAGCATACGATTATTTTATGGCCAAGTTTTTGGATAGAGCCGGTATAGATGTAATCCTTGTGGGTGATTCTATGAACATGGTTGTTTATGGCGCGAAAAATACTCTTACGCTTGAACTCGATGTTATGTTACCGCATATTCAGTCGGTTAGTTCTGCCGCGAAGCGCGCCCTCGTTGTTGGAGATTTGCCTTTTATGAGCTATCAACCTTCGGTTCGGGATGCTGTGATTTCTTCGGGGCGTATGGTAAAGGCTGGTGCGCAGTCGGTTAAGCTGGAGGGTGGGAGCGCATTTATCGAGCATATAAAGGCTATCCTTGATGCTGGTATCCCGGTTATGGGGCACCTTGGCATGACCCCACAGTCTATACATACAATTGGTGGGTATCGGCTTATTGGGAAGAGCGAGCTCGAGGCAGATCGTGTTTTCGATGAAGCCTTGGCGCTCGAAGAAGCGGGCATATTTTCACTCGTTTTGGAGAAGGTCCCGAGTGAGTTAGCGACTAGGATAACAGAATCATTATCTATTCCAGTGATCGGTATTGGTGCGGGTTGTGGTTGTGATGGACAGATATTGGTTGTAAATGATATATTGGGATTGTTTGACGAATTTACCCCGAAGTTTGTCAGAAAATATGCTGCATTGTCCGAGGTTATTACTGAATCTGTCAAAAGCTATGTTTCAGATGTCAAGAATGGAGCCTTTCCAAATTCTAAAGAAAGCTATTAAGCCCAATGGAGATAATCGACAATATATCGGTAATTAGTGGAAGAATTCGTGAGTATAAGGTTTCCGGTTTAAAAGTTGGGTTTGTTCCTACGATGGGTTTTCTCCACGATGGTCACCTTTCGCTTGTGCATAGTGCAAAAAAACTTGCCGACAGGGTGGTTGTTTCGATTTTTGTTAATCCAACACAGTTCAGTCCAGATGAGGATTTGGACTCCTACCCTCGGGATTTCCAACGAGATGAGACGCTTTGTTCAAACGAGGGCGTCGATATTATTTTCTATCCGACTTCCAAGGTAATGTATCCGGATAATTTTTCCACCGAAATTAAGGTTCGCGGTTTTAGTCAGCTTCTTTGCGGACGCACCCGCCCGAACCATTTCGATGGAGTTACAACTGTTGTGGGTAAATTGTTTAATATAGTTCAGCCCGATCTTGCTATTTTTGGGAAGAAAGACTATCAGCAATTAACCATCATTAAGAGGATGGCTGCAGATCTTAATTTTCCCATCGAGATTATTGGGGGTGAGACTGTCCGAGAACACGATGGTCTTGCTATGTCGAGCAGAAACAAATATCTTACGCCTATCGAGAGAGAGGTTGCACCTGTTTTATATCGGACGCTTCTTTTTACCAAAGACAGGATTGAAAACGGCAATGCTCAGGATTCGGGTGCATTGATTAGGGTGATGCGAGACCGTATTGAGGGCAGCGGTCCGTTCGATATTGATTATATTGAGATCGTGGATACTTCAAGCTTAAAGCCCATCGATAATCCCTTTTCGAGGGAATGTGTGATTGTTTTAGCGGCGAGACTTGGCAAGGCACGTCTTATAGATAATATAGAAGTTGGTATTTAGCCTTAATTTCCTTTTCGCAAGAGCTCTCTTATTTTTTCCAATCCAGCGATGTAGATATCGAGGTTGCCTGTTTGGTTAGCGGCAATAAGGTGTTGTGCGATAGTGAGTTCGTCATTACGGACAACCGGGCCTGTAGCTCCATTTGCAAACCCGAATTTACGGAAATTCTCTATAGCTTTCTCGACTATCGATATTGTCATGTCGATAGCGTTTTTTTTCTGAATTCCCGAATCTTCGAGGAGTTTCGAGCAAATCTCCAGAAGGGCAAAGCTGTGGTTTGCGGCAAGGCTTGCGCCAAAATGGTATCGACCTTTCGTATTACAATCGATATGGATAAACTTGCCTTCGAGGGATGTAACGAGATTTTCAGCGATATCTGAGGCTGCAAGATCGCCTTCACATCCGAAAAAGAGGGATTTGAATGGATTCTCGGTTTTCGAGATTGATGATACGCCTCCGAATGGATGTATGCAATATACTGCTTTGTCTAAGCCTGCCAGGCGAAGTATTTTCGAAGGGAGTATTCCGCTTGTGTGAAATAGAAACTTTGCGCTGAAATCGCGTAATTCGCCAAGGTGCTCACAAACCGATATTATTGCGTCGTCGGGAACAGTTATGAATAAGATTTCGCATCGATCAACGAGTTTTTCCATCGAATCGAATACACCACATGGAGTTATACGTGCAGCCTCGGCGGAGGACTTTTCGAGTATATCATAAAAACCAACGATTCGCCATCCGTTTCTGGCAAGCCAGAAAGCCATCGCCGATCCTATTCGTCCAGCGCCTATAATGCCGATTCCCAGCGATTTCAAGAGGATTATCCTTTGAATATAGCCGAACCGATTCGGAGATGTGTTGCACCTTCCTCGATTGCAATATTCCAATCATTGGTCATACCCATCGAGAGAATAGGTAGTTCGTTCCCCATTTTGGAGGAAATATTATCTCTAAGCTGTTTAAGTTTTTGAAAAGCGTTTCGGATTGAGTGTTCGTCGTCTGTGAATGGAGCCATAGTCATAAAGCCCTGTAAACTTATGTTTTCGAGTTGAAGAATGCGAGAGATATTACTAGATGCCTTTATTGCATCGAATCCGAATTTGCTTTCTTCCGCGCTGACATTAACTTCGATGAGTATTTTCTGGAGAATGTTTCTTTCGGATGCCACTCTATCGATGCGTTCCGCTAATTCGAGTGAATCTATGGAGTGTATGAGGTCGAAAGCTCCCACGGTTTTAGTAACTTTATTGCTCTGTAGGTGCCCAAACATGTGCCAGATAATGTCTTTTGGAAGGGCTTCAATTTTAATGAGTGCATCCTTGACCTTGTTTTCCCCAAAATGTCTAAGCCCTGCCGAATAAGCCTCTTCGACTCCACCGGCATCGACATACTTGCTTGCGGCGATGAGCGTTATTTCTTCAGGATTGCGTCCACAGTTTGCACATTGAGCGGCAATCTTTTTTCCCAGTTTCTCTATATTGCTTTTGATAGTCATAATTATAAATCGAAAATAATCCTCGTGGAATATGTTTCTTTTTCGTCCTTTTTAATTTCGAGTTGGTGACATGTTACCGCTTTAATTTCGTGTAAGACTGAATATTCCGGCAGGTTTTTCTGACCGCTAACCTCCGCAACGATAAAATCGTCGGTAAATTCTCCAATATTGATACCCCGCGCGGCAAAGCCGTCTAATAAAACGAGATCAAGTATCTCGTTTAGAAAACCGACAAGAAGCAGGTCGATTTTTTTTGAGGCTTTCGATACAATTCGAATAGTTCTGCTTTCAATTTTTGAACTATCCAATAAAATTTCAAGCATTCCTTCCGTCGCACCTCTAAAGAGTTCTTCCGGGGAGTCTGCTAAGACGGTTATTCCTATATTTGCGTCGTGGTCGATTCTATCCACAGAAAACGGCATTTAATTTTGTCTTTCCATTTTTTTGGCCTCTTCCCAAAAGACATCCATAACTTCGAGGGGTGGGCGCTCGAGCCCCTTTTCTTTAACCCTTTTTTCGACGTGCGAGAATCGCGAGGCGAATTTTCGGATTGTTTTTCGAAGGGCCATCTCGCTCGATACTTCAAGGAAACGCGCTAGATTAGTAATCGAAAAAAGTAAATCTCCAAGTTCGGACTCGATTTCTTCTATATCCTGTGATACAATCGCCTTTTCTAATTCGGAGAACTCCTCACGAATTTTTTCCCATACAGGTTCGATTGTAGGCCAATCGAAACCAATGCGTGAGGCTTTTTCTTGTATTCTCTGCGCAACGAGCAGCGCCGACATAGACATGGGTAAACCATCTAGAAGGGAGGATTTACCTCGCTTTGCCTTTTTTTCTTTCAGTTTTATTTGTTCCCATTCCTGTAAAACTTGTTCTGCAGTTTCTAGCGAAGATTCACCAAAGACATGTGGATGTCTGTTTATCAATTTCTCCACAATGCCTTTCGTTATGTCATCGATATCGAAGGCTCCACGCTCGGAAGCCATTTTGGCGTGAAATACAATTTGCAAAAGGACATCGCCTAATTCTTCGCATAGAGCGCTGTCGTCGTGGGCTTCGAGAGCCTCGATTACTTCGTAGGTTTCCTCGATTAGATACGGCTTAGCTGAATCGTGGGTTTGTATCTTGTCCCAAGGGCATCCATTTTCACCTCGAAGTTTGTCCACAACCTCAACTAATTCAATAAAATCAGGGTGCTTGCTCATTGTTCTCCAAATCTAAGATGTTGTTTCAAAATACAACATCAAAAATAAAAATCAAGTCTCGATATATCGGCTAAAGATAAAAAAAGCCCGAATTACTTCGGGCGGAATTTCTAGCGGCGGGGGGACTCGAACCCTCGACACGCGGATTATGATTCCGCTGCTCTGACCAACTGAGCTACGCCGCCATTTCAAAGCCATATTATAATTCGTTCGCTATTTTTGTCAAGGATAAAAAATTTATTAAGGCTTCAAAGTAAATCGCGCTAGTCGCTAGAATTCGTCGTTTGAGTTTTATAGCTAGTCAATGCCCCAAAAATATAGTGTTTCCGGGGGGCGTCGGATTTTGCAAACGCGGAAAACATGCTTTCCGCGTTTGCAAAATTAGCGGACGGTCAAAATAAAAAAGTGGCGAATTATGCAAGATTGTCCGTTGACCGGACGCAAGCGGTAAGCCGAAGGCGCAACGCACGACGCCCCCCCGGTGGTGCTTAACAAAACCAAAGATTCTCAAAATGGAATTATGGGATGTCTCGGTTATCTTTTTTCACGAGAAAAGGAGATAAATTTTATTGAAAAAATAATTAGCAGGAATGAAATATAACACGCAAATCATTTCGTGAAGTCGGGTTAAGCAGTTGACATGGGTTTGGACGAAACTTATATTGAATCTCAATTTTTATAGGAGGTTTTATGTCGATTAGAGTAAGATTTGCACCTTCGCCAACAGGCCAACCGCATGTGGGCGTTATTCGCACGGCCATTTTCGATTGGCTTTTGGCAAGGCATTACAATGGGGAATTTATCCTAAGAATAGAAGATACTGACCGCTCACGCTATGTAGAGGGGGCGGTGGAGGAGATTATTGGTGCGCTTAATTGGCTGGGGATGGACATCGATGAAGGTCCCGAACCTATAAATGGTGAACACGGGCCTTATTTTCAAAGCGAAAGGCTAAAGCTATATTATCGATATGCCAATTATCTCTTGGAAACGGGAAAGGCATATTGGTGTGAATGCTCCATTGAAAGGCTTGGCGAGCTTCGCGCATCTCAGGAGACCGCAAAAAAAGATATTCGTTATGATAATCGCTGTCGTGATCTCGAACTTAATGGCCTACCGGGCGATGACAAGCATGTCCTTCGTTTTAAAATACCCGAGGGAGGAACAACGACTTTCCACGACGAACTTCGCGGCGATATTACGGTCTTAAATTCCACACTGGATGATTTTGTTATAATAAAGCGCGATGGTTTCCCAACATACCATTTTGCAAGTTGTATCGATGACCATCACATGGCGATTAGCCATGTCTTTCGTGGTGAAGAATGGATTTCATCGGCGCCCAAGCATAAACTTATTTATGATGCCATAGGTATCGAGCCGCCGAAATTTGTTCATGTGCCTGTGATACTCGGCACAGATAAGAAGAAGTTATCTAAACGCCACGGTGCCACAAATACGCTCGATTACAAAAATATGGGATACCTTCCAGAGGCTTTATTCAATTTCCTCGCGCTAATAGGATGGAATCCGGGCGGTGTCGAGGAGATTCTTCCCAAGGAAAAGCTTATTGAGGCCTTTTCAATCGATAGAATTAACACATCCGCCGGGGTATTCGATATAGAAAAGCTCAACTGGATGAACGGTGCTTATATTCGTGCAATGAAGATCGAAGAACTTACAGAGAGATTGAAACCCTTCATGGCTGAATGGGGTTGGATAGGCGCGAACTGGGAACCGATGGGTGAAGCCTATGTCAAATCGGTAGTCAGTTTAATGCAAGAGCGCTTAGCCCGCCTTGTCGAGCTTAAAGAAAGGGCATTTTATTTCTTTGAAGAGATCGAAGGTTACGAACCAAAAGGTGTGAAGAAGAGCTTCAAAGGCGAGGATATAATAGATCGCTTAAGAGCTGCTCACATAGCGCTTTCAGATTGTGATTTCACTCACGATGGCCTCGAAGCTGCAATTCGTGGCGTGGCCGAAGTGTTTGAAGTTGGTGCTGGGAAGATTATTCATCCTATAAGATTGGCGGTAAGTGGTATAACAGCAGGCCCCAGCCTTTTTGAGATGCTCGAACTTTTAGGCCAAGAAAGAGTATTAGAGCGTGTAGAATGCGCGATACAGTGGTTGCAAGAAAACAAGCGGTAGAACTGATATTTGTAGTCTTAATAGGATATTGAAAAGCGAGGTTTCTGCAGAATAAAAGATACTTGAGATGCTTTTGAATTAAACGATAGTAATTGTTTAATTGTCTTCAGATGTTCTTATTGGTCCGGTTTCAAGGGTATCAAGCTAATGTGTTAGTGAAGTTTTACTTTGGTGATCTGTTTTCTGTAAGCTTATTATAAAGCTCGAGAGCGCGCTTTTTTAGAGCCTCGAATGAAAATTCTATCGACCTTTCTTTAGCGGCCTCACCAAGCCGGATTCTTAAGTCTTCGTTTGTTATTAAAAGTGAGATAGCTAGAGCAAGGTCCTCGACGAAAGTGGCGTAATCTGTTAACTTGATTTTTATTCCACATTCTTCGGTCACTGAGATCGATGGTCCTCCGTAATCCGCAACTATCAGAGGAAGCCCCAGAGCCATACCTTCGAGGACGGCTGTCCCACCGGGTTCGCGTATTGCAGGATTACATAAAATATCCGAATTTGCGACGATTTCCAGAGTTTCTTTTCGTGGTATTTTCCCTAGAAAACTAACGCGATTCGATAACCCATATTTAGCGGAGTGGCGTTCACACTTGGAGCGAAGAGGGCCATCACCGAGAATTTTTACATCGATTGCGTTCCATACTTGTGGACGCTCTTTTTTTATTTTTCCTAGCGCATCGATTAGCATGGTAATACCTTTAATTGCAATCAATCTTCCGCAAAAAACCAATTTCACTTTTTCTGAATGGACTTTTGGGACAGGTTTCAATTCTTCCTCGATCGATGTATCAAATATATAACGGACTTTATTATGCACCTCCACAGGAATAATAGGCATAATAAATTTTGTGCCGGCGATAATTGCCGAGGAGCATTTAAGGTAGTTTTTGAAAGTCTTTTTGTATTTCAAAGAAATGTGAAATAGAGATCTTAATTTTGAACTAAGCAAAGCGTTCAGATTAAAAGCCTTGCTAAATCCTGGTGGTGTTTTGAGCCCTCCACCAATGGGTCCGATCAAATAAGGAATATCGATTTTCTTATAAATATTATTGTATGTGTGTATTCCTGCCGGGGTAACAAAGTGTATAAGGGATATTTTTTTTTTGTGGCACAGTTCAAGAAGTATGGGAGTTAGTTGTTTTATGAAGGTTCTGTTCAACGTTCCGAAGAGTTTTAATTTGAAAAGAAATTGCCGTAACAAAGGGTTTATTTCAATATAGTGAAATTTAACATTGGGACCGTAATCGAAATCCTCGATTGCATCTTTGTTGATAGATAGAGTGAAGACTTCGACATAAAAATCCGAGGATATTGCCCTAAGCCACATATGCCCAACATGGGCCTCGGAACCCCATAGAGGATTTAGGTCAAAAGCTATGAAAGCTATTTTCTTCATAACCCTCAATCTAATCGACTCACCATATTAAGTCAAGCGATGAAGCAAAAGACTGTATAGCTTTGCTTTATTACTAGGTTAGTGGATATTCAATTAGAATAAGCTTATTTTCAGCCAAATGGCCTTTTTCCTTTAATAAATGATTACACTGAAAGGAAAAATGCGGTTTTTGTGTATCGAGGTTCCATGAACGGGCTTGAGAAAACATATGCCAATATTCACGGGATCTGACTACCCAATAATATTTCCTTGCAATGAAGGCTGTATAACTCTCAGCTCATGGAATAATCGAGCTGGATTTGAAAAAACATTATAGGGGGCGTCGGGGCTATGATTTTCGGGAAGCACGCTTCCCGAAAATCATAGCTACCTGCAGGTCGGAGCAAGCTTGCTGGATTAGGGTTAATTTTTGGCCGACCTGCAGGTGATTTCTTTGCCAAAAGGAAAGTGAACTTTCCTTTTGGCAAAGAAATTCCGACGCCCCCGGGGCTGGAAGCAATATTATCTGCTCAGAAGCAGCTTTTCGCAAATTGTTATACATTATTCTCATATTGAGTATATATTATCGAGGTAATTCAACAGATTGGATAGAATTCGAGGGAAATTATGGAAAACGAAAAGAGAGAAATTAGCGAAAAAAGTAAGAAATATAAAGACTTCATTCGTCAGGCAATAGACGAAGACTTGGCCTCCGGAAGGTCCGACCATGTCCACACGCGTTTTCCGCCCGAGCCAAATGGCTATCTTCATATCGGACATGCAAAAGCGATCTGTATTAATTTCGGTATTGCCGAGGATTACGGTGGTAAATGCAATCTCCGTTTCGACGATACGAATCCATCAAAAGAGGAAAGAGAATTTGTCGATTCAATTATTGATGATGTTCATTGGCTTGGTTTTGACTGGAAGGACAGACTGTTTTTTGCCTCGGATTATTTTAAGGGGCTGTTTGAACTTGCGGTGCAACTTATCGAGAAAGGCTCGGCTTTTGTCTGTGATTTAACCTCCGATGAGATCCGCGAATATCGCGGAACGTTGAGAGAACCGGGAAAGAATAGTCCCTATCGCGACAGAACCATCGAAGAAAACCTCGATCTTTTCAGAAGAATGAGAGCCAGCGAGTTTCCAAACGGCGCGCGAACACTTCGTGCTAAGATCGATATGTCCTCATCGAACATCAACATGCGCGATCCTGTAATGTATCGGATACTCCATAGTGCACACCATCGCCAAGGGGATAAATGGTGTATATACCCCAGTTATGACTGGGCGCACGGTCTCGAGGATTCTTTGGAGGGCATAACCCACTCACTTTGTTCGCTCGAGTTTGAGGATCATCGGCCATTATACGACTGGTTTATCGATGAACTGGGTGTTTATCACCCACGCCAAATAGAATTTGCGCGCCTGAATATTACAAATACTGTGCTTAGCAAACGCTCTTTGCGCGGTCTTGTCGAGGGTGGTTATGTTGACGGCTGGGATGACCCCAGAATGCCCACTCTGTCCGGTCTTCGGCGACGCGGGTACACCCCCTTGTCTATTCGAGAGTTCTGTAGTCGGATAGGCATCGCGAAGGCTGACAGTTTAGTAGATATTGCCCTTTTAGAACACTGTATTCGGAAAGAGCTTAACATTACAGCGAAAAGGTTTATGGCTGTCCTAAGGCCATTGAAGGTAATAATTGATAACTATCCAGAGGGCAAAACCGAGTGGTTCGACGCCATAGACAATCCAGAGGATGAGAATTCTACTATACACAAGATACCCTTCTCGCGCGAGATATTCATTGAGCGTAAAGATTTCATGGAGGATCCTCCAAAAAAGTATTTCCGCCTTTCACCGGGGAAAGAGGTTCGACTTAAATACGCTTATTATATTACATGCACGGGGGTGGTCAAAGATGAGTCTGGTGAGGTAACAGAAGTCCATTGTGAATATGATCCTGAATCTCGTGGAGGGGGAACTCCCGATGGCAGACGCATAAAAGGCACTCTCCATTTTGTCGATGCGGGTTATGCTAAGCCTTGTAGAGTAAGGCTTTACGACCGCCTATTCACAGAGGAAAATATGGGTGATATCGAAGAAGGCAAAACCGCTATCGATTATATCAATCCCGATTCCTGCTTTGTCCTCGATAAATGTGTGGCCGAACCGGAAATAGCCTCGCTTGAGGTCGGGGAAAGAATACAACTTTTAAGGCATGGATATTTTGTTGTGGATAAAGATTCAAAAGATGATCTTAAGGTTCTCAATATGACAGTTTCGCTCAAGGACTCATGGGCTAAGATTCAGCGAAGGAAAAGTTAAGTCTGCAAATTAATGTGGTTTATCGGGATTTTATTCTTATAATTTATAGTGATATGGGAAGATTTAATTTACTTCTACTAGCCGTTCTAATATCGATTACCTCGATATACTCTCAAAATACATCCTCAGATGGGGTTTATGATTACCTTCAAATCGGGCATGTTCCCGTTATGGTTGATTCCGGAAAGCCTTGTTACCCGGATTCCGCGTTTAAAAAGCGTGTCGATGGTGTCGTTCTTGTCGATATAATTATCGATGAAGCGGGCAAGGTTATATCTGCGGAAGTTTCGGAATCATTACCAGAGGATATTTTCGATGCTGTCGCACTTGATGCTGCTTTTGAATGCACTTTCGAGCCTATGGCTTTCGATGGACACCCCATAAAAGTTAAATATCGTATTCCATTTCTATTTGGTCGCGGCCAGTATAATCTCAAGCGATGTAGCAAAGTTAAAAAAGATTAGTTGTGTGTCATTTTTCTCCTTATATCCCGATCTTTGATCGGGATATTTTTATATTATTATTGTGTATAAAAAAACATATTTAAAAAAGAGATTGCTTTTATTTGTATTAAAATTATTTTGACAATATTAATTTTATTATCAATATTCAATTTTTAATAACTAGACCCAAAAAATGGGAGAAAAATGAAAATTCTCGTTCTTAATTCTGGAAGCTCTTCAGTAAAATACCAGCTTTGGAATACGACCGGAGATGGTGTTATTGCTAAGGGCCTTGTCCAGAGGATCGGAATCGAAAATCCACAGCTCGATCATCAGCGCACCGGAGAAGATAAGATAAGGATCGAACCGGAGGGTATTATAGATCACACCGAGGCCATCGAGCTAGTTCTCAAGGCTATAACTGATCCTGATTATGGTGTTTTGCAGGATATTTCCGAGATCAATGCAGTTGGACACAGGGTTGTGCATGGTGCTGAGGAGTTTGCTGATAGCACAATCATCACGGATGAAGCTATTGCGGCTATAAGGCGCTGCGTTCCGCTAGCACCGCTTCATAATCCTCCTAACCTTAAAGGTATCGAGGCCTGCATGGTCGATCTTCCCGGTGTTCCTCAGGTTGGGGTGTTCGACACGGCTTTCCATCACACAATACCGGAACACGCATATCTCTATGGTTTGCCAATTGAATTGTATCATAAGCATAAGATTCGCCGTTATGGTTTCCATGGCACAAGCCATTATTATGTTGCCCATAAGGCGGCTGAGTTTCTCGGGAAACCAATCGAGGAGCTGAAGATAATCACCGCTCACCTCGGAAATGGTGCTTCTATAACCGCTATCGATCACGGAGAGTCAATCGATACCTCGATGGGTCTCACTCCTCTCGAGGGTCTCATTATGGGAACCCGTAGTGGTGATATGGATCCGTATATACCTCTTCTTATTCAGAAAAGCGAAGATTTAACGCCCGACGAGACCAGCAATCTTCTCAATAAAAAGAGTGGTTTACTCGGTATCACGGGGAAATACGCCGATATGCGCGATATTCTAGAAGCTAATAAAACCGGCGATAAATCATGTGCTCTAGCGATTAAGATGTATTGTTATCGGATTAAAAAATATATTGGTGCTTATGCTGCGGCCATGGGTGGACTCGATGTTTTAGTTTTTACTGCCGGTGTTGGCGAGAACTCCGACGAGATTCGCGGGAGAGTTGTCGATGGTCTTCAGTTTTTTGGTGTTGAGATCGACGCAAAACTCAATTTCGATGCGTGGCATGTTCTCATGGATATTTCCACTCAGGATGCCAAAGTTCGCACAGTCGTAGTTCCAACGGACGAAGAGTATGTTATAGCTCACGAGACCGAGAGATTGGTTTCTGCTTCTAAGAAATAAAAAACAACAATTTTATAAAAAGGGGAAACAATGAGAAAATTGTTAATTCTATCGGCTTTAATTGCTTTTGTATTCGTAGCATATGCCGAATACATTCCGGTTGGGATGGACGCTCGCGCCTATTCGATGGGCAATGCTGTTGCGACAGGTTCTGTTGGACCAGCCTCCATACTTCGCAATCCCTCCGGTATCGGTTGGATGGAAACAGGTGCAATCTCACTTACCGGTAAGTTGGTTGTTCTTGGTAGCATGGGTTTTGAAGACGATGTGTATGAAGACCAAGGACTCGAAGACCATACGATGGCCGAACAAATGAACGCCAAGATTCCCGGTGTTGCATTTGCGACTCCGTTACCGATTGATGCGCCATTCGATCTGGTCGGCGGAATTGCTTGGGGTCAGTTCTTCGATTTTTCTGGGAAAGTCAAAGAGACTTACACAGTCAGTTCAACGAACACTGAATACGAGAATATCAATACCAACAAGGGCGGCTTCAATCTTCTCACTCCGGCGATTGCTGCGCGTTTTGCAGGCAATTATGTCGTCGGTCTTAGCTATGGTTTTGCTTTCCTTTCTAATGCGAACTCTTCTGGCACAGGGGAAACCTCGAATCCTAGCAGCGAAAGCGAATACGAAATGACTCGCAAAGTCACGGGTTCCATGCTTCAGCTTTCTGCACAGGGAAAATTTCTCGATAAGCTTACAGTTGGTTTCAGCTTTGCACCCGCTTTTAAAATGGAATACGAAGATATAGAATATGATGATGGAACCAACAGTTATGATATAGATGATGTCAAGTATGAATTCCCGGCCTACATGGCTTTCGGCGCTTCTTTTGATGTTACTCAAGATGTGACAATTTTAGGAGAATATCAGAATCGCCCCTATGATGATACCGAGGTTGAAAATGTTGACTCCGGTATTGAGAATGGGTCTTCCATTCGTTTAGGTGTGGAATATCGTGGCCCGGTTGCTCTCCGTGCCGGGTTCTTCACCGACAAGATAATGACTCCCGCCGAGCCGGGAGAAGATGAGCCTGCCGGTGCCATGGGAATCACCGCCGGTCTCGGCGTTGCGGTTGGTCCGGTGGGACTCGATCTCGGTGCTTTTTATCAGAGTGCCAAATGGGAAAGCAATACGGGTATGGGAACCGGAAACGATGAAGATTTCTCAACTAATCTTGTAGGTATTGCCGTTACTGCGACCTATGAGCTCGATGTATTCGGGAAATAACTAAAAGCCACCATGTTCCGGTTATTTTTACCGGAATTCAGAGGCCGCCTTTCGGGGCGGCCTTTTTTTATTTGGGTCTTTATCGCAATATGAGGGCTCCGGGCAGATAATATTATTTGGAAGTTGCGTTTATTTAAACAGGCCGCAAGGTTTCTCGATGGTCGGCTATTTCAATACAATATCGATTGCCACACTACAGCATTAGCTAGCAATGCCGACAGATGATTTGCTTGAAGGCTTAGCTTAATCGCTACTTATAACCAAGATTCTCATTTCAGATATATTATCTTCGTGCAGATGGCTGAAGCTGTCTGTTCAGAGAATGTCGCCCGGATGAGATAGACTCCGGAGGTGATAGTTGGGCTGGGTGTCCAGATGAACTCGTTTTTCCCGTCATTTCGGCCCGAAGGGAAAAAATCTCCATCGTGTTTTATAGGATTTCTCGCTACACTCGAAATGATATCGACACGTCGCCCGTCGAGGTCGAAGATTTCCACCAATGCAATGCAGGGCAAAGGACTCCCGTTAATGGAAACCTTTACAGTAGAATTGAAGGGATTTGGATAGGTGGAAATAGTGTATTCTCTAGGAAGGTTTCTATCTTGAATGCCAATTGAGTATGTTGAAAAATACCAACTTTGATTGAGCACATTTGGCCCGCAGGAATCGGGTTTATCCTGAATCGAAACCTCGACCCAGACAGTATCACCGGCTTCTATTTCTATTCCAGCTGTTGGAAGATGAACTAAAAATGTGTCGGAGTCCAAGATGACCGCAGGTGATGCGAGGGTTAGGGTTTCAGAATTGAATATCGCATAGAATGAAGATGTGTCGAGCCCTGAACCTTCGTCTTGGAAATAGAGTTTTGCAGTTATTTCTTCGTCATCGATTACCTCTGCTGAATCGGGATATCTATAATTCAATCGAGGTGAAGAGCGATCGACAAAAGCGAGCCATGAAAGCGGTAGCGTTTCGCAAGGATTACCAAGAAGGTCATCGACGGAAGTCAATTCGAAGAGTAAAGTATCACCATCAGAAAAAGAAGTCGAGAAGATCAGGCCGCTATCGGAAAGGCATAGTTCGTCGTCGTAGCAATCGTAAGCAACACCTCCTACGCTGAAGGAAATCGAAGTGCTATCTATTCCATCGGCATCACGCAGGCGCACGAACACATCGAAATCGGTGCAGGCTATCCATGTGCTGTCGGCGGGCCAGAATTCGCTCACAATCGGGCCTTCCGTGAAAGGAATTGCCTGTATTCTCTTTATGCCTAAGCGATCTGTTCCGATATACCAATAATCTCCAAGTGAAGGATGGGGTCCGACGGCGAAATCTAAAACTTGACATGTAATCGAATCTCCCAGAGGTGACCACGTTGTGCCCCGGTCGGAGGATATTTTTACGCCGTAACCACCACCAATTATAAGATAATCGGAGGAGATGTCTGATGCCCAGATACAGTTTGAGGGCGGTTCTGCAAGAGAATGATTTTCCCAATCGAGACCGCAATTTCGGCTAATTGCCAGGCCTCCCCAACACGCTGCGAAGAGCATCGAGGAGTCTTCGTGTGATACTACAATATCGTTTGGACTCATCGACTCTGTAAAGACGAAAATTGAGCGCCATGATTCACCGTAATCTACCGAGCCGAAGAATTCGCCTGCATTATCCCATGCATAGACTCTGTGATTATAGACGGGATCGACTACAACACCACCAAAGGTTCCTCCTGCCGGTGTTGAAAGGACAGATTCCCATGTGGCTCCACCATCGGTTGATCGGATAACCTCAGCACCCCAAGCATATACAAGGGAATAATCTAAAGGGTCGAAGACTGCACCATCGGCATGGAATAGCCATGATGGTGGGGGAAAATCGAATGTAGTGCCGTAATCGTTGCTTCGCCATATGCCATCTGAGAATGAACCACTGCCCAGCGCGGCGAATATAGTTTCAGCTGTAGCCGGATGTAGTGCTCCTCCCTGATAGTGGCCCAGTGTATCCCAGCTATGACCGGCATCTGGTGTTCGAAAAAGCTCGAGCCTGATGTCGGATGGAGCACCTAAAACAGTATAAATCGAGTCGGGATTAACCGGGTCTGGCATTACCACGAGGCTAGAGCGTCCCACCGGGCCAATGTCCTCCCATGTTTGAGCGAAAGTAAGAATAGAGATAGATATTAATATAACTAAAAAATATTTCATCTGTCCACTCCTATGGTTTTGTTATTTTTCCCAATCTTTCCAATGCCGATGGGTTGTTTTCGGCAATAACCTGTTTGAGGTTTTTTTTAAGAATATGGTATGCACTCTTATCGCCGGTTTTAGAGTAAAGATCGAGTAGAGCTATTCCTGTATCGATTTGACCTTCCCAGTCACCGGAGGAAGCTGCAATTTTATAGGCTTTTTTTACACCTTTGATAGCGGCATCGAATTTGCCATCGATGGCATCTTCCATAGCAAGGCCTAATTCTGCATCGACGATTCGTTGAGAATCGTCGATTTCGCGGGCGATCAGAAGGGCTTTTCGATGGAATTTTCTTGCTTGGACGATGTTGCCCATTTCACGCGAAGTATCTCCTAGATTTGAAAAACAGAGGGCTACGCCGCGCCTATCGCCGATCTGTTCAAAAATTTTAAGGGCGGTCGTATATTGTTCCGCTTCGTTTTTTTTATCACCTCTAAGTCGATATATTTGAGCCAGATTTACTGAATTGATAGCACTTCCTCGAAGATTGCCGAGTTTATTATCGATTTTGCCGGAGCGTTCGAGATATTCCTCAGCTAAATTCAGTTCTCCAATCTGTGCTTCGAGCCAACCGAGGTTTCCCATAAGATTTGCTACTCCAGGAGAATCTGCTGTTTTAGGAGTATTGGCCAGACCCGACAAATAGAGTTTTTTTGCTTTGTCAAGATCTCCGAGGTCGGAGAGGAGAGTGCCGTAGTTTGTGAGTGCTTGAAGAAGGCGTTCGTTTTCCTTCGGCATAGATTTAAGCATCACGAGGAGCTTTTCATAAAGTTTCATGGCAGAATCGAATTTACCCAGTTCGTGATTAGCTAGGGCAATACGATTAAGGGAATCGCTTTCGATTGTTTTTCGATTTTGAGAAACAGCCAGTGCAAGTGAGCGTTTGTTTAAAGCGATGACTCTATCGAGGTTTCCAGCATACCAGTAGAGTTTTCCGGCTAATTCAATTGCTGTGAATATTTCATCGGTAAGTTTCCAATTTATCGCGTTTTTGTCTGGTGTTGCAAGAGCTTTTTCATAGTAATATAATGCCTCGCGGTTTGCGAACTTATTTTCCTGTTTTTTACCTGCTTTTATACTATAGATAAGAGCCTTGTCATCAATATCACCGAGACTGTAATGTTGGGCGAGGACTTCATAAAAATCCTGAACACTATCGGCGTAAAGTAGTTCGATTTCCTTGGCGGCATCTATGTGGATTTTTTTTCTCGAGGATAAAAACAGAGATTCATATGCAGCCAGCATCGTTGGAAGAGATATAAATTTTAGATTATTTCCAATTCGAGAAAGGAAATCTGCAGAAATCAGATCGTCGAGCCCGTGTTCAATTAAAGATTCCCCGGCAAGATTAGTTAATAATCTTTCTGGGAATTCTATTCCGAAAACGGAGGCAAGGCGAACTAGCTCGCGTGCATCTGGTGGAAGATTATCTATTCTGGCTGCCATTATGTTTTCGATTCCCCCGGGGAGGATTCGGTTTAAATTACCATCGAGAGTAGCAACGCCCCTAGAGAATTTAATTTTATTTTGTTCTTTAAGCAGTTTAGCCAATTCGACTATATAGCCCGGGTGTCCTTTTGTTGTTTTGTAAACGATGTCGGCTAACTCACTAGAAATTCTATTCGTTCCTAGGGAATATTTAAGTAGGCTTTTTGAAGACTTGGCGTTGAGAGATCTAAATTTCACCACATTTTGTGAGATTTTGGTTATCCATTCATCGATTTGTCGCGCGGAAATTATCTGGGTAAACCTGGGCAAGCCGGTAATTGAGTCTAAAATACGAATTGTTGAGGGGTCCAGGTTTTCAGCCCCATCAACAAAGAAGAATATTTTCTTGTTTTTGTTAATAGTTGAAAAAAGTTCGATTATCATTTTATCGAGTATGTCTCGCTTTTCCGTAGGTTTAAGAAAGCGAGTCTTATCAGTATCCGGGATATGTATATTCAGTATTCCGGAGAAAAGCGGGAAGGTATCGTTCAGTTCAGGTAGTAGTTGTTTTATTTTTTTCTGGGGATTTGAGCCGAGTATTTGACCTATCAGCCTTTGTAATGGGGCATATGGTATATTTTCGCTCCATCTAGCGCCTTCGATAAAGATCGATGAATATCCCGAGGTTGCGATTTTTCTTCGAAGGTGATTAAGCATCAGAGTTTTACCGTAACCAGCTTCTCCAAGAATAATTGTATTTGTATCTTCCGATAATAAGCGCGTAAGATATTTTAATTCATTCTCCCTACCTATAAGCTGGGGTATCTTGTTGACTGCGTCCCTGTTTTTAATACAAATAGCCCTTCTGGCTTGTATAGGTTTGTTTTTGCCTTTTAATAGGAGGGCGCGAGGTTTTGAGTAAATAAACAGGTCTTTGGTTTTTTTGTATGTTTCCGGGCCAACCAGGATTTCGCCGCTTGAAGCCGAGCTTTCCAGGCGAGAGGCTATATTCACGGCATCGCCGATGGTAGTGTATTCTCTATGTTGATTATTGCCAACAACACCGGCAACGACCTGTCCGGTGTTAATCCCGATAGAAACCTCGAGGCCTTCGATTTCAGCCACGCGATCGATTATCTCCAGAGATGCTGCTATAGCGCGCTTGGGATCATCCTCGTGGAAGACCGGAGCGCCAAAGAGAATCATTGCGGCATCGCCCATGAATTTATCGACGGTGCCGTCATATTTACTGACTGGTTCCAGTATCTTGGAAAAAAGATCGTTCAGAAGGAAAATGACTTCCTCGGCATCGCGTCCTTCGCAAAGGGGAGTGAAGCCAGCAATATCAACAAAAATAATAGAGACTTCCCTTCGTTCGCCGACTCTATCTAGATTATCGGGATTTCGCGATACCCTCTCGAAAACCTGTTTTGGTATGAATGAAGCGATCGCACTTAAGACGCGTGGATCTTTAAGTAATAGATATTCGCTTTCAATGGCCATTTAAAGTCCGATATAAGCTAACAAACCTATTTGATAGCATCGTCAACCAGATTTTTTGGTTGACCGTCATTCAATATTATCCATACATCGATAGTTTTATCATTATCGATATTTCCTTCGGCCCTTAATGAGAAATATGTGGTTTTAATATCTGTTACCTTCATTTTATAATATGTTCCTTTTGAAGGTATGTCTAGGCTGTCCAGATACCAAGTATATTTGCTATTTCGAGCTTGATATGATTTTTGTTTAATCTGGGCTTTTCTTAGCATCTGTTGTGCTTCTCTTTGTCTAAGTCTAATACTATCGACCGAAACATTCTCGAATTTTGGTCCATTAATAAGCGGCATGCCATATTCGAAGAAGAGATAAAAAGCTCCTGCGATCAGTAAAATAATGAAGACTACTTTCATTAACGACCTCCTTTATATTGTTATTATAAATGCTTAAACATACAAAACCAAGGCTAAAGTAATTTTGAAACTACTTTATTCCATATTTATTCAATTTTCTGTATAGTGTTCTCAAGCTGATATTTAATGCTTTTGCCGTTAAAGGTTTATCAAAATTGTTTTCCTCGAGAGTTCCAATAATGAGGTGTTTTTTTTGTTCATCGATATCTAATTCTACGCTTCGAATGGTGGAATTTTCAAGTATATCCAGCCGTGATTGTATTTCTGACAATTTGGAGAATATGAGCATTAGAGCTTTTTCGATGTTTGCATAACTATTAACATTGATGTCATTTTTTTCCAGCAGGACTGGTAGAGGCCTTCCAAAAAGCTCATGTTCTTTGAAATATGAATCGAAATCCGATGGAGAAACTGTTTTTTCGCCTGAAAGGAGTATTGCATTTTCAACGAGGTTTTTTAATTCACGCACATTTCCCGGCCAATGATAATCCATCATATGCGTGATTGTTGCCGAGTTGAATCCTCTGTTGTCGATTTTTCTTTGTTCGGCAATTTCCGATGAGAATTTATAGATGAGTATTGGTATATCTTCCGGTCGTTCCCTTAAAGGGGGAATCTTAATTTTAACTGCCGCAAGGCGGTAGTATAGGTCTTGTCGGAATTTTCGAGCCAGTGTTTCGTTTATCAAGTCTTTATTGGTGGCACATAGGAGTCTAATATTAATTTGTATCGGTTCTTTTCCTCCAACGCGAATAATGTCTCGGGTTTCAAGAACTCGAAGTAGTTTAGCTTGAACCGGCAATGGGAGTTCACCAATTTCGTCGAGGAAAAGGGTTCCTCCCTCGGCCTGTTCGAAGAAGCCTTGGTGTTTATTCACTGCACCCGTGAAAGATCCTTTTTCATGGCCAAAAAGCTCGCTTTCGAGAGTGCCGGGAGCGATAGCTGCAGCGTTGATCGGCAGGAATGGCCTCGATGCTCGTTTACTGAGCTTATGTATTGCTTTTGCGACCAATTCCTTTCCTGTGCCGGATTCGCCCACAATAAGGATGGATAGGTCGGTCGAGGCGACGCGATAAATAAGTTCGCTTATGGCCTTTATCTCAGGCGATTTTCCAACAAGGTTACATTCTGTCAGAAGACGCTTAGTTTGAATGAGGCGTTGGATATTTTGAGCTAAATTTTCTTTATCTGTGAGTTTTCGAATAGCCAAATCGACCAGTGAAAGCGCGACCTTATCAGAGAGAATTGTATCTCCGATAAGAACAACGCTCATAAGCGGGTTCTTTTTTGATATTTTTCGAATTATCGATTCAATAGAAAGAGAATAATTGCCGGGGCATATGACAATAACCTCGAATTTTCTTTGGTTGAGGATTTTAAACGCATCTGCTACGCCGATTGAAATCTCATCATCTTTTTTGAGATCTATTGGGCATTTACCCCTTTGTGTAAGAAAGAGTGTGCCTTTCATTATTTCCCAAAAAGTGTTGTAATATCGTTAAAAGTCACATAAATCATAAGCGCCAGGATTAATAGAAAACCGATTTGTTGTATAGCTATACGAATTTTGAAAGATAGTGGTTTGCGAGTGATTGCCTCGATAGCTACTAATAAGAGTTGGCCGCCATCGAGGGCTGGAAGTGGAAGCAGATTCAGAAGGCCGAGGTTGACCGACAATGCTGCGAGAAAGAATAAGAATGATGCCCAACCGGATTTGGCACTTGCACCGGCCATTTTGGCTATTAGAATCGGTCCACCGATGTCGCCTTTTGATACACCTGAAGTGAATATTTTCTTAAAGAATGATGCCATGGAAACAAAGACATCGCCCATTAAAGCAAAAGAAGCTGGAACGGCTCGAAGGGCACCCATGGGGGTGAAGTCAATGTTTGGTTGGATACCGATCAAACCTATTTTTATTGCACCAGAATCTGTTGAGAACTCTTGTTCGGCAGGAACGATTGGGAGTGTTATTATCTCATCGGCGCGGGAAAGCGAAAATACGATTCGTTCATTTGGTTTGTTATGGACATATTCTGCGAGTTGATCCCAGCTTGCGATTGCAATGCCATCGATAGAGACAATACTATCTGAAGCGATAACACCGGCGGAGTCAGCCGGTGTTCCCTCTATAACACCACCGATAACAGCGTTACTTGAAACATCACCCATTCCGTGAAAGGCAATGACTGCCCAAAATAGGAATATAGCTAGAACAAAGTTCATGAATGGTCCCGCAATCATGATGGATGCCCGTATCCATTTTGGGCGAGCAGAGAGTTCATGTGGTAGGGGAGGTTTGTCAGCGCGTTCGGCATTCTCGCCGGCCAACTTGACATAACCACCAAAAGGTATTGCGCCAATAGCATAGACTGTTTCGCCGATTGTCTTTTTAAGAAGTGTTGGAGGAAAGCCAATAGAGAACTTTTCTACACGCACACCGCCGAGTTTTGACATAGCAAAATGTCCGAATTCGTGGACAAATACTATAACGCTGATAACTATAATTGTCGAAAGTAAAGTGATCATTAAATCTCGATTTGCTAATAAATATTGAATAACCTATTTTTTAATATATCATTAATAGATATTATTTCAATTCACAAAAAAAATGTCTATAAAAATATTCAAGTCTAAACCTGAGAATTTCCCCGAAAAGGTAGCACTTTGCGGCGGTAATGTATTAGAAAAAAAATTATTGATGGGTGCTTATCGAAAAAGAACAGAATGGGTTTATGATAATCTTCGAATTGGAATAAAAATAAATACTGCAATGGATTGCGGTGAGGCTGTCGGGCAGATTACAGCTTTGCCTATTTACAACAGTCCTATTGAGCTTAAGGGCGATGGCTTGTGGTATATTCCTTGTATCTGGATGAATCCTCGAGCGGCCTCGCCGATGTTAGGGGAGCAGTTAATAGCAAGTCTTGTGGAGGATTTACAAAAAAGCGCAAAGGGGATTATCACTCTTTCCAGCGAATTATGGATGAATCATCGAAGCTTTCTAGAGCGTTTTGGGTTTGTCGAGGTCATTAAATTTAAGCGTATAGATTCTATAGTCGATGTTATGGGTTTGTCTCTGGATGGCTCGCCAATGGATGTCAGTCTTATATCTCCCAGGTCTCCAGAGGGGATTGCGCCTCGCCTGGATATGTTTTATAGCTCCCATTGCCCAGTGCATACAGCGACCGCATATCGATTATCAAAAGAGCATAAGAAACTCGAGAGGCAAGTCCAGCTTGTTATTCATAACACGAACGACCGTTCGATAATCGAGCGCTATGGTTATAGTTTTGCCCTTCTTTTTAATTCACAGTATGATCTTTTAAGGCCTTATCTTTCCGGCTCTTCATTAGAGGAAGTGTTGGAGGAATATCTCTAAAGCTTTGCAATGAAAATCACGGTCGAGGCAGGCAAACCCCACGGGGATTATGATATTGAGCGTGATGACGTTGTCATTGCAACCTCGAAGGATGTGGCAATCTTCAGGGCTTCGATATTATTTTGACATAAGAGGGAAATTCCCTTTTAATATACCAAAGAACCCTTCGCGATTTGCTCCTCTCGGGGCTTATTTCAAATACACCAATCTTTTCAGAGCTGTTTGATTATTCCCGATTCGTGCACGAACGAAGTAAACGCCGGACGTAATATCCCCAGATGGCGTCCATATGAATTCAGTTCTCATCTGTTCTTCGGACTCCTTTTCTTGGAGGGCGAAGGAATGCGTTTTCTTTTTCTCCGAGGAGATTTTCGGGGGTGAAGGTAGCTGTGCAATATACCGGCCCGAGAGGTCGAAGACCTCGACCTTTAGGGGCGCTATTTCCGCGTTTTCATTATATGGGTTGGGGGATTCGGCCTCTCGGGGTGTATCAAAGGATATTTTTACCGAGCTGTTAAATGGGTTTGGATAGGCGGTGATGCCGATTTTATAGGGTTTATAGCTTTCAGCGACAGACATTGTCGAATAGAGCCCCCGTGCGGAGGCTGCATTTGTTTGGAAATCGCTGTAATCGGTTCCGGCAATAACTGCAATGGCCCAAACAAAATTGCCCCATGCTGGAATAGTTAAAGGCCCTTCGGAAAGGATGATCGACCAATCGTCTGCGGGTGAGCCGTTGCCGATGGAGAAGTCTCCAGACATGAAGTTATATTTCACGGTGTCGTCCCAGCCCATACCCTCGGGATAGATATAGGAGCTATTATCGATCACGCTACCGTGTGCAATTCCTGAAAGACCTACAATACCGACATAACCGGTGAAACGGGGTGTGGATGCTTCGTCCCACATGTTAACCCATTGGTCTGATGAAGAGTATTGGGCGCGGTCGAACCATGTGGTAGTGGTGCCATCGGAGGTAACATGTATATCGAAATCGAGATAGAAGCCGATATATAGATTGTGGAAAGATAAGTCTGAATAGTTTTTCACTGTGAAGCGCATGATAATGAAGTCTTCATTTGGCGAAGTATTGCACGTTGTGCTTTTTTGGTCGATAATCAGTCCGTTGACGGGTGTTGCATAAGAGGTGTAAAAGCTGGTATCGGTGGATGAGGCCTCTAATACCAATGATCGGAGTGGAAGAAATTCGCTTGTATTACCATTCTCACCGGTGAATACTGAATCATAAGCCGTCGAAATAAAAAAACCACCGCCATACAGCGTGTTGGTATCTCCGAACTCGAAACCTTGTCCCATAATCGATGAGCTCGAGGCTGTGGGGTCATAGTAGCCAAATTCACCAAAGTTAGTAACAGTTGTGGCTAATGTTGGAGTGTTGTGGTTGGCGTAATTCCGTGGATAAACCCCAGTGCTTATCTGGATTGTATCTACAAAGGAATATGCTCCACTTGTCATCGTGATTTGAACATAAACCAAATGAGCTGCCGGTGTTCCGAGAGCTGCTGAGAGTGTAATCGGGTCGGAAGTGTCAGATGCGGTTGCGCCTGTTGCGATAGTGCCAAGGTCCGAGGTGGCATCGACGATAGAGATGTAAGGATCGCCGGCAATTATTGCTGTAACTGTTACAGCACTTGCCGAAGCGCCGCGATTATATACTTCGATAATGAGTTTCACCGTTTCGTCGGCATCAAATACACCCGAACCGTTACCTACTGGGGCCGAATCGTCGATACTGTGGTCCTCGATGGATAGAATAGGGAAAGTCGGCAGGGGCGTATCGTCGATAAGTTCGTCGCAGTTCAAAAGCCCGGCGCCGAAAAGCGTGTCGTGTCCGGAGACACCCATGTCTGTTGCTGAAAATCGAAGAAGCGAATCGATTTCTTCGGGAGAAAGCGAGGGATTTTTCGACAGCACGAGCGCCATCGCGCCGGCGACGATGGGGCAAGCAGCGCTGGTGCCGTTAAACCAAAAATTATATCTATTATCCTCTTCATACGATGTTGCTGTGACATATTGTCCCGGCGCTGATATCTCCGGTTTTATGAGGCCAGCAGGATATGGAAAGTCGGTATAGTCGTCGGTGTTCCATTCGGTTGGGCCATAAGACGAAAAATTCGCTATACCTGTTCCTGCGTAATCGACCGCGCCGACTGCGACTATCGCGGTGTTGGAGCTTGCACCCGATTGCCACGGCGATGGGCCATCGGCAGGCGCGCTTATATCGTTTGGCACTGCATAATGTCCTCCGGAAGACCGCCCGTTGCCAGCAGAAACTGCTGCGATCACACCGGTTGCGAGAACATCCTCAAAAACGCTTCGATAATATTCCCTTATAGCCTCGGTTGGGTCCTCCCACCCAAGCGAAATTGAAAGAACATTCGCGCCCATATCGACAGCATATTGGACGGCATCGTTAACATCGCTTGGAATTCCACTTCCGGTGGAATCAATAACCTTCAAGGCCATGATTAACGCATCCGGTGCAGTGCCGGTCTGATTTCCTGCGGTTCCATCGCCCGAAGCAAGGCCAGCACAGCTTGTGCCATGACCATAATCGTCCCAGGGATCGCCATCGGAGTTGACAAAATCATAGCCGTAATAATCGTCGGTGTAACCGTTCATGTCGTCATCGGAGCCGTTGCTTGCGATCTCGTCGTCGTTAATCCACATATGACTTTCTAGGTCATCATGTGTATATCTAACACCAGAATCGAGAATGGCAATCAATACCCTCTCGCCGGTAATACCCAACGCCCAAGCGTCATCGGCATTCACCTGTGTCATGGCAGTGCTAACGGCCATGGCCTCGGCAGGCTCCTCCGGTCGAGCAAGCCAAAGGTTATTCTCAACGCGATTAATAAGGCAACTCGGTGTATTGTCAATAACAAGGTCGATACCCTCGGTTTTTACAAAGTCCATAAGAAAAGAGCTTTTTATCTCAAATGAGATAGAACCTCCAAGCCACATAGGATATATGTTCTTGACTGAACCTGTAAGTTCGAGCTCTCGGAGTTCAATCAAAATAGGGGCTTCAAATTCCTGCGCAAGGCGCTTTAACTCCGCTATCGCAAAGTTTCTGCGTTCAGACATAGGCAAACGCTTTGCATAAGCAATTATCTCAGCTCTTCCTGGCCGTTCGACCGAAAGCAAGATAGGAATGTAACTATCCTCGTTCGATTTCTCTAATTTGGCTAAAATGCTAGAGTCTATAGTCATCGAAAAACAAGCACTACTGAAAATCGCTATAGATAAAAAAAACAAAAAGCGCAATGTGACTCCTTAATAAACTCCGTTTTAAAAGAGTATATCGTAAATTTGAAGTTTTTCAAATAATTATTGGTTATAGGCCGGTCGGCACCGAATTACTAAATATGCTTTTAAACCGGTGTGACGTAGTCGCCGGAAGCTCGATAACTCGGCGAAAAACAGGGAAGCCGAAAACAAAATCATGCGGCATAGTGTGTGCCGACCGGCCTTTGCTTGAATAAGTTTATTTTATCTCAATTTCCCGAGAGGTGTCGTGTGGATTTTTCAATTCATTAAGCCAGGATGTGTTGAAGATCTCGCCATTGGCGGTTGAGTGCGCGAGTCTATATCTTCCTATGCCGAGCTCATCGGTGAAGATAAAATATACACCCCCCTGGAGAGCAAAATAATCCCATTGTTCCCATGGATTGCTTTCCATAACAAATTCGCTTTTTTCGATATTATCCGGTGATCCATAGAGAATATATATTCTTCCTCTATCGGTTAGCCATCCAGCACCATCTCCGCCTTCTTTAAAAGTAGAATTGGCAAAAATCCATCTATTTATTACTGTTTGACGGAATTCGTTCTCAGGCGTTCGCAGATCAGGATCACGGTTTTCCCACCAACGAAGCAGGAATTCGGCTTTGCCTTCTATACTTAATTTCTTATAGAATTTTTTTTCGCTAGTGGATATTAAATAACTAATATATTTATATTCGGTTTCGATATCTGTTGTGTCGGGTCGATATACTATGTTCGGTGGTTCTAGCTTGGTTTTTATCACCGAAAAAGATTTACTCGATATTGAAGTTAGTTTTTTCTTTCTGTTTATTGCCTTAACATCCAGTTTATATGCACCTTCTGGAAAACCAATAACGTTCAAACCGTTCAGTATCGGTAGCGATTTGTCCTTCGATACCTTGGGATCGATATTGAATTCTTTTACCAGATTTCCAGAGGTATCAAAAACCGAATAGGACACATCGATTGTATCGTTTTTTGATAAACCATATATTTCGAGGTAAAAATACATTGTGGGAAACGATGTTCCAAAAGCCTTTGCGGGATTAGGGAGCATTTTCAAACCATTTGTGGTGAATGGCCCTTCGAGGCTGTCCCTCGATACGTTGGTAAGTAATGATATATCGGACATAGAAAGTTCTGTTTTAAGTGCTTTTACTTCAAATTCGGTCGTCAACGAATTTGTGTCTCCATCTCCCAAATCTGTTGCGACGAAAACCACTTTATATTCACTTGGTTCAAGAGCTACGGAATATTTGTCGAATAGCAGGTAATCACGGCTGACCATTTCACCGCGTGGTATTTGAATAATCCTCTTCAAATATATTGAATCGATAAGCTTATTTTTTGAGAAAATCTCTATATCGAATAATACCGTATCGGCCCAGACCGAATCAAGCCTCTCGAAAGCGAGATTACCACGATTAATCGACCATACAATTTCTGTAATAGAATTTTTCTCTGCACCACCGAAAGAAATAACATCGAGGGAGAAACCATCGATTATCGCCCAAATATTGCTAGAAATTATAAGCAATACAATTAACAGCACGAGTGCGTGTCCATTTTTTTTCATCATTCTTGCCTCACAAGTTCATAAGTGCCATCGCCCCATCTATCCTCAAAATAGAAGGTTCTTTTCGGGCTATAATAATACCATATCTCATATGCTCTATTGTCCAAATCGAAAGGATGGCTTTCGGTATCATTGGGTTCGCCATAAATTATGTATATTCTACCTCTATCCGATTTCCAACCGGTTCTCGAACTCCTGAAACGAATATTTGCAATAGCTATTCTACGATAAAATTCTTCGCGAAACTCGTTAAGTTTGGTGTTTGGGGTTGGATCCTTTACCGCCCAAAAAAGCTCGATAAGACTATCCACTATTTCTGGTGTATCTTCGAGAGCTTTTCTGATGGACTTCAATTCAGACCCTCGTTCGATAAGGCTCAGTTGAGCAACGAGTTCTTCGTTATCTTTGGCGTAGTTTTTATACCTCAGTGTGGCTACGAGAATATCCTTTTTCCGTTCGCTTCTAATTAAAAAATCTTCGATAAGGCGCATTCGCAATGTGAATCGCGAAAGTCCATCAGGAATTGGTAGTGAACTATCTATTTTTATCGAACCAGCTACATCAAGGATTGTATCCGCGAAATAAACAGAGTCATCGCTTACTATATCATTGATAAGAGAATAATTGTCTGTTTTAGATGTGTAAAAGGACACTCTAAAATAGATAGAATCTCCCGGAGGATAATACTCGCCGGGGATAAAAATCCCTTCTTTGTTGACCAGAATTATTGAACCGAATAGCGGTATAGAATCCGCAGAAAAAGCTGGAACCTCTATTTCAGCCTCTTTGATAAATTTTTCATCAGATTCTAAATCTGTCACCGAAATAAATAGCCGATATTCGTCTGATATTATATTCTTAATACAAAAAGGAACCGGATTAGCGCTTTCTCGCGAATCGGTGGCGTTGTATTCGGCAACTTCGCTCGAGTCGCGCCGTCGGTCTTTTGCGATAAGCCTATCCTCTTTGTAGAGTGCGATGAGGATATCGAAATAAGAGCGATAGACATCGTCGCGTTTTATAAATTGAAGCCCTGAATTCGGTATAGTGATATAAACCTCGACATCGGCGAAGGGGAGGCTCTCCGATGGCGAAAAATAGATATTGTTGTGGAAAATGGGCTTACCCAGGTTTTCCGTGGGCATTCCTTGTGCCCAAATCGAAGACACTGCAATAAATAGTGTTATTATATATAGCTTCCACTTCATCATCTTAACCTCTCGGGTGGAATTTGTGATACACTGCGTGGAGATAATCTTTTCCAATATTTGTATATATCTGTGTTGTGCTTATATCTTCGTGACCCAACATTTCTTGAACCGACCTAAGGTCAGCGCCGCCTTCTATAAGATGAGTTGCGAAAGAGTGCCGGAACATATGTGGATGAACCCCTTCTATTCCAGCGGCTTCAGCCCATTTTCGGACTATCTTATATAGGCCCATTCTGCTTAGTTTTCCCCCACGGCAATTTAAAAATAAAATTGGCGTTCGATTGGTTTTCTTTAATTTAGGGCGCGAATCGCGCCTATATCTATCTATCCAATAAAGAGCGGAATCGTTTATTGGCACAAGGCGCTCTTTCTTGCCCTTACCAAAAAGCCTAACAAAGGCTATATCCTCATAAACATCCGCAGTCTCCATGCCGATAATTTCTGACTCGCGCGCGCCCGTGCCGTAAAGGGTTTCCAGTATTGCCCTATCCCTGATGCCCAGTCCTTTTGGATGTTCGAGTTTTACTTTATCGAGGATTTTCTCTATGTCTTGAAAGCTCAGTATCTCAGGAAGCAAAGATGGCATCTTGGGAAGCCTTAGACCTTCGGTGGGGTCTTTTTTAAGGATGCCTTCTGAGATGCAATATTTAAAAAGCCCTCGAATACTACTCATCTTGCGTGCGAGGGACCTCGATGACATCCCTATATCCGATAGCGCACGGACATGATTGGCTATGATAATTGGTGTTACTTGGGCGAGATCGCCTATCCCATTTGCATCGAGCCATTCGGCGAAATCGCGAAGGTCTCTTGAGTATGCTTCGTTTGTGTTGTCCGATAGACCTTTGTCGATTTGTGTCCATTGGAGGAAACCGTCGATAGACCTTCCTATGTCAAGCTTTTTCTGTATCTAATCACCTAATATTTCAGGAACTGTAAAGTCAGTTATCTTGCGAAAGTGTTGCATTCTATTTTCAATATCTTGCATAGTAACACTGGTGAGTTTTTCGAGACTAAAGCCTTCTACATTAAAGCTTGCAACAACTGTGCCTGCAACAAGGGCGCCTTTTAGCTCTTCGATATTGACTCGACCACGCGAAGCAAGAAAACCCATGAATCCACCCGCGAAGCTGTCCCCTGCGCCGGTGGGGTCTTTGACGACCTCTATAGGATAGGCGGGTAGGATAAACAGTTCATCCTGAGTTATTAGCATAGAACCGAATTCACCGCGTTTAATAACGAGTATCTTAGGTCCCATGGAAAGCACTTTCCGTGCGCCGGCGAGTATGTTGCGTTCGTCTGAGAGCAGCCTAACTTCCATAGCATTGATGACCAGCAGATCTACGCGAGCGATGAGTTTTTTCAATTCCTCCAGTTTTCCCTCTATCCAGAAATTCATTGTATCTGCGGCTATTAACGAAGGTGAATGAATCTGGTCAACAACCTTGCCCTGAAGTGTTGGGTCTATATTGCCGAGAAAAACGAATTTGCTTCCGCAATAGTGTTTTGGAAGCACGGGTGAAAAGAACTCGAAAACATTAAGTTGGGTATCCAAGGTTTCGGGATCACCGAAGTTCTCGTCGTATTCGCCGGCCCAACGGAAGGTTTTTCCCTTTGTAATTTGAAGTCCATCGATGTTAACACCTTTACCGAGAAGCATTTCGACATGCTTCTTAGGAAAATCCTCACCGACCACAGCGACAATATTAACCGGTGGCCCAAAAAGCCTCGCGGCGATGGAGAAATAGGTAGCGCTACCGCCCAATGCATCGTCGATTTTACCATCTGGAGTGGAAACAGTATCTAAAGCTACGGAACCAACAATAAGTAATGACATATTATCCTTTCAATTTCATCGAGTTTGAGAAAAAACTAATTTCTAATTGTCGCACAAAACCGCTCGACAAGGCCATTTACTAGCGCTTGATGAAGCTCGTTAGCCACAGTGTCGGTTATAGTCTCGTCGAGGTCGCGGAATATAGTCGCGACGCCGACGGATTTTTTTTCCTTGCCTATACTTGTGTCTTCATAGATATCGAAAATGAAGGCTTTCTCTAGTTTAGTAGGGAAGTTATCTCTCGCGAATTTAAGTATCTCCCCTGCCGGCACAGATTTATCCACGATAAGCGCGACATCGCGCCGGGTCGAGGGGAAGCGGGGAATCCCGCGATACTGCTTTATCCTATCTCTCGCGAAGATGAAGGCCGCAAGCGGTAATTCCGCTGCGAAGATCGGCATCTCGATGTCCCATTTCGAAGCGATCTTCGGTGCTACCATGCCCGCGAAACCGGCCTTGCCACCCTCGAACGAAACTACGAAGGACTTACCTTCATCTAAACCGGAAACCGGTTTCTCGCCTATCGAATAATCCACATCGAAGTATTCGAGGAGTTGTTCGACCACGCCTTTAAGATCGAAGAAATCCACATTTCGCGAGATGCCACTCCAATCCTCGGGTGCAACCACTCCTCCTATAAGAAAAGCGATTTTATTTTGTTCGGCGAATTCATTTTTATTTTTATAATAGACCTTGTCTATCTCATAGATGTGGATCGAGTCGGATTCTCTGTTGATGTTATAGCCTGCAATTCGCAGTAAGCCCGGGATAAGCATGGGTCTCATTACCGCGAAATCATTGGAGATGGGATTTCGCAGTTTTACAATTTCACTCGTTAAAAAGGATTTATAATCGCTTTCACGCCCCATGCTATCGGACATGATTTCGTCGAAACCCATACCTCTGAGCATTGCGCCGATCTTATTGGATGTTATATTTTCTGGGCTTTTATGTGCGGGTATTGGCCCCGCGCCGGCGAGGGTTGCCTCCAGAGTATCATAACCATACAGTCGGCCTACTTCCTCCACAAGGTCGATCTCTCTGGTCACATCGGGTCGGTATGTTGGAATTATCCAGCCCTTTGCGATTTTTTCGAAACCGAGGGCATTAAGCTGTGGGGTATAGCTTTTCTCTGGAATATCTACACCGATTACAGATTTAACTTTTTTAGGTGAAAGCTTGATTTGAAGCGGTTCGATCGGTTCCGGGTATTCATCCACTATGCCTCTTCGGACAGAGCCACCAGCAGTTTCGCTGATAATTGCAGCGCATTCGTCGGCAGCGCGAGCTATGCCGTTGGGATCGACTCCACGCTCGAAGCGTGTAGAGCTTTCGGATACCAGAGCCAGCTTTCGTGAAGAAATTCTTATCCTCCTAGGATTAAAATATGCCGATTCGATGAGAATACGCTTGGTATTTGGTGTAACCTCGCTATCGAATCCACCCATAACTCCTGCAATAGCGACAGCTCTATCCTGTGTGGCTATCATCAGGTTATTTTTATTAAGCGTTCGCTTTCCACCATCAAGTGTAGTAAACACCTCGCCATCGCGCGCAGACCTGACAATTATGGTGTCAGATTCCAGGCGGTCAAGATCGAAGGCATGAAGCGGTTGAGACAGAAACATCATGACATAATTTGTGGCATCGACGACATTATTTATAGGTCGAATACCGCAACTGAACAGTCTCCCCATCATTGATAGCGGTGAAGGCCCTATTTTGATATTTTCGACAATTCGCGCGCCGTATCGAGGACAACCGAAACTATCCTCGAGGATTATTTTGATGAAATTCGAGGCCTCTTCACCTGTTTGAGGAGGAAGATTTCTTTTATCGATAATAGGCTGACCAGTAAGAGCAGAGAGCTCGCGTGCGAGAGAAAGAAGTCCATAACAATCTGGGCGGTTTGGGGTTATCTCCAATTCGAAAATATGGTCGTCCCATCCGAGAAGCGCTAGGATATCGCCGCCTATAGGGGAGGATTCGTGTAGTTCGAGAAGGTTGTCTTTTGGATTGCCAAGACCGATCTCGACACCCGAGCAGAGCATCCCCTCGGATTTCACGCCTTCGAATTCGACAATACCAATAGTTTTACCATCGAAAAGTCGTGCTCCCAGGGGTGCAAATGGATATTTTGCACCGATACGAATTCCTGGTGCTCTGGATAAGACAACCGCCGGGATTTCCGAGCCATAATCCACAGAGCATTTGGACATACCGGGAAGAGGCGTATTTTCCTCGATGTTTTTGATTTGGCCGACCAAAACATCAGAGATGCGAGAAGAGAAGTTTTGAATATCCTCAACCTCGGAGCCGCTGAAGGTAAGAAGGTCAGCGATCTTATCGGGTGTGGCATCATATGGACAAAGTTCGAGTAGCCATTTCAATGGAAATTTCATCTATATCCTCGCTTCGAATTATTGCGCTTTATGTGCACTATTCATGTTATTTCTGCGTTAGCGATTTATTATTCCAAATATTTTACTTCCCTTAATTTCCGGGAATGAGAATCGAATAGAAGCGCCGTAGTAGCCGATTCTTTTGATAGCTTGATTACAAATTTCTATAGAATAGCTTTATAACGGCTTAAACGCAACCAAAAAACCTTATCTCTTCCAGAAAGAGGCTGGTGCGCGGAAGGTTCCATTGCTGACCCTGTGTGTCCCAGCACCTACACCAACCGAACCGGATATCTTACCAGAAACGAATGTGCCGTCGACGTCGGTTATTTCGACAATAATCCCGAGGTCAGGTTCTTCGAAACTGACATTATTATTGCTGTAAACAGCTCGGAATTTTTTGGCACGGATTTTCATTCCACGCCAACGCTCGATGTCTTTAAATCGTGTTTCCCAAACGATTTTTATTTCCGGTCTTTTTGTAGCGAGGAGAACATAAAAACTCTCTGAGCCTATTTGAGAAATAGCTATTTGAGCATTTTCAGCGGATATCTCGTCTCCATCGACGGTCATACGTATGTTTCTCGTATCGCCGAAATTGCAAGCCATAGATAATAGTATGAATGCGAATATAGGGAATATTAGTTCTTTAATCTTCATTCGTTCTACAATCCTTCAATGGAAGATAATCGACTATTATGCCGGCTTCTTTCGTGAAGCTATCCGCGAGGTTGTCGTTATATAATTCTGATACGACAAAGCGCTTTATTCCAGCGTTAATTAGCATTTTTGTGCAAATGATACATGGTTTGGTTGTGCAATAGAGCACCGAGCCTCGGGTGCTCACCCCGAAAAGAGCAGCCTGAATTATTGTATTCTGTTCGGCATGGATGCCCCTACAAAGCTCGTGTCTCTCGCCGCTTGGCACTCCCAGTTTTTCGCGAAGACATCCTACCTCCGAGCAATGACGAAGGCCTTGCGGTGCTCCATTGTAACCGGTGGCTAGAATGTGTTTGTCTCGCACCAATATCGCCCCGACTTTTCGCCTAAGGCAGGTCGAGCGTGTGGCAACTAATTCGGCCATAAGCATGAAATATGAGTCCCAATCGGGCCTTTTAAAATCAGTATGATTATTATTCTTCAAAATATCTCCTTGACTTTTAGATCATCTCACTTATTTTTTCTCGAACTGGAGGTAATTATGTTTGAATGGTTAGTTTGGTTATTATTTTCTTTGTTACCGGCTATTTTTACCATAATCGGTGATTTGGAACTTCAAGTGATGGTGGTACTTTATTTTATCGCTGTAGCGGGCGCTGTTATTTTTTGGCGTGTTCGCGATAGAATGCGGGCGAAAAGACCGGACACGATTTAAAGTTTTCTGGCCATAACCTCCATTAAATCGACCGCATTACTTGCGGCGCCTCTTCTTAAATTATCAAAAGAAATAAACATGCTCAGAATATTGAGATTTGAGGGTGTGTTTCTGATTCTACCCACGAGAACGTCGTCGATATCTGCGGCCTCGAGTGGTGTTGGGTAATCTGGAATTTGGATTAATTTTAGGCCGGGGGCTGTCGTGAGATTTTTTATTGCTTCGGCTGCTGGGGTGGGAGAGTCGAAAACCAGAGTAACCGCCTCAGAGTGGGAGAGCATAATTGGGATGCGCACGGCTGTAGCGGTGATGTTTAGCTCCGGCGCACCGAGAATTTTGCGTGTTTCCGCAACGAGTTTGGTTTCTTCGATATTAAAACCAAACTCGTCTATTTCGCCTATAATTGGGATGACATTATCGAAAATGCTTTTTTCAAAGATGCCGGTGCAAGTGTCGCCTTTGCGTTGTTTTTGGAGAGCGTAATTGCCGCGTTTGCCTGCACCGGAAACAGATTGATAAGTTGCCACAAAAATATATTGAGGTATTCCAAATCTAGCTAGGATCGGTTTGAGTGCAATAACGAGTCCCGAAGTGCTGCAATTAGGGCTTGCCACGATTTTTTTTGGAATATCATCTAAAGCCTCGGGATTCACCTGGGGCACGACTAATGGGCATTTTGGGTCGGTTCGCCAGGCACTGGATTTATCTATCACAATGCTGCCATTTTCTGCGAAACGGGGTGCCCATTTTATTGAGACCTTTGATCCTGCGGCAAAGATAGCAATATCGAACCTTTTTTTTATGGCTTCATCGAGTGTGATGACTCGCGACTCTTTGCCATTGTAAATAATAGTCTTTCCAGACGATCTTTCCGAAGCTACGAATTCGATTTTTGCGGGGGAAATTTCGCGTTCGGTCATTATTTCCAAAACCTTGTTCCCTACAAGGCCTGTAGCGCCTACGATGACGAGTTTGATTTCGTCGATTCTCAAAAGGCTTCCCCCCTGATGAATCTATCGTGAATAGCTTTTTCTATCTCGGTGCCACAGGAGTTTTGCATTATCATGGCTATACTAACCTGAGAGGATTCGATCAAGAAAGGCCTTACTCCAATTTTTTCGAGGAAAACCAGAAGTTCTGCAATAACTCCCGGTCGTTGAGCGATTTCCTCTCCGACCAGCCCCATAAGGCAGACATTCGAGTCAATCTCGATGCCAAATTTTGTTTTGAGTATTTTTAGGCGTTCTAGGTCTTTTTCCTCGGCCCAAAAATTAACACTCCAGGCGTTCTGAATTTTCCGGATTCGCGGAAAACCAATTCTCATACGCCCTTTTTCAATTGATTCCATCAATTCGCTAACCAATTTATAATCATCCAATTCGACATTGCAGAGACAAATATCGTCCCTACGAGAGAGACCTACAAATCTCGGGCGTTCCATCCCTTGGATTTTTTCCATGATAAGTGTCCCTTTCTTGTTTAGGAGACTCGATGCAATGATTAACGGCATTTTAGAAACTCTGGCCAATTCGACCGCTCTTGAATGGACTACATTTGCACCGAAATATGCCAGGTCAAGTGCTTCCTCGAAAGTAAGTTTGTCTATTTGTCGTGCGGATTCAATCTTTTTTGGGTCGGCGGAGAATACGCCTTTAACATCTGTATAAATTTCGCAAATTTCGGCACCGAGCGCGACACCAAGCGCAACTGCAGTTGTATCTGAGCCACCGCGCCCAAGTGTAGTAACTTCTTTTTTCCCTGAAACCCCTTGGAAACCGGCTACTATGGCTATTGCACCGGAGTTTATTGTTTCTATGATGCGTGTTGGGCGAACATCGATGATGCGCGCCCTCGTGTGGTCGTCATCGGTGATTATGCCGCTCTGGCTTCCGGTGAAACTCACGGCTCGCAAACCGAATTTTTGGATAGCAATAGATAATAACGCCATGCTTATTCTCTCGCCGGCTGTAAGCAACATATCGAATTCGCGTTCTGGCGGATTTTTATCCAAATCCAATGCAAGTTTTATAAGATTGTCGGTTGTATTGGCCATTGCGGAAACCACAACAGCCATGTCGTCCCCTTTTTTCTTTCGTTCGGCAACGCGCCTTGCGACATTAATAATGTGATCTTTATCTGCAACGCTAGAGCCACCATATTTCTGGACAATCATTGCCAAAATTACATCCTGTTAAGAAGAATATATTTGTAAATAATCATTGAGATGGCAACGATGGCCGGAACAAACGAAACGTATACTTCGATATAACCTAGCAGGTCGAGCCCATAGGGGTCATGGCCGAGCATCTGTTCGGTGTTTGGAAAAATTCTTCCGTTGAGAATAAGCGCGATTATTCCTGTGATAAAGGCTAGTGCCCATAGAGCAAGTGATATCCAGAATGCTGATGGTGCGATTAAAAAGACAAATAGGCCCAAAATAACGATAGCGAGATCAATATGTGCATATATGCGCGGTTTATTTTTCATCTTTTAGAAAGTAAACTAATAGTATAATTGGCTTTATTTGACATTCCCGACTCCGATCAGGTTTCTATTTGTTGTGTTATCTGGGTTTTAGCTCTCAGTTTAATAGCACTTTTTAGATATGAATTAATAAACAGTTATATTTTTCAATTTAGCATAATAATACCTGAAACAAATCTATTCAATTATTATTTCTTCAATGCGTTTGGGCAGGCTTGTTAAGACTTCACAACCATCTTCCAAGATGAGGACATCGTCTTCGATACGGACACCTCCAAATTCGGGAATGTATATTCCCGGTTCGATAGTAATTATCGAGTTTACTGGCAAAATGTTTTCTGCTCGCGAGCTTACACGCGGGCTATCGTGCACGAGAAGTCCCAGTCCGTGTCCCAGTCCATGTCCGAAGAACTCGGCATATCCGGCGCTATCGATGATGTCGCGTGCTATCTTGTCGAGTTTCATTCCGCTGATGCCTGCTCGTGCGGCTTTTATTGCGCTGGCTTGAGCGCTATATACTAATTCGTATATCTCTCTTTGTTTGGCTGTTGGTTCGCCCATTATGAATGTTCTTGTGATGTCGCTAGCCCAGCCATCGACAAAGGCGCCGTAATCTATAGTAACGAAATCACCGGCTTCGATGACCTTATCGGCGGCTATACCGTGAACAATTGCGCTTCGTAGGCCGCTGACTACTATTGTATCGAAGGAATTTTTTTCGGCGCCAGCTTTTCTCATGTTGTATTCGAGTTCCGCAGCGAAATCCCTTTCGACAATTCCCGGTTTTAAATGGGGAAGTGTTGCTTTCAGGCCGGTTTCGGCAGCTCTGACAGCTTCACGGATTTTGTCTATCTCTTGCGGATTTTTAACGGCTCGCATTTTGGAAAGGAAATCCTCCATGGGGCGCCACTCGATTTTTGCTGGCAATATGTTTTTAAGGATTTCGAGCGCAAAATATGGAAGTGATTTTTCAAAACCGATATTCGATAAAGTCTTAATCTCAGGTCTTTCGGCGAGTTCCTCATAAAGAGATATTCCCATTTTTGGAAAGATTATCTCAGCGCCTTTAACTTCTTGTGGGGCTTGAGTCTTGTATCTGAAATCAGTAAAAAAAATGGTTTTATTGGGTGTTATAAGAAGAAGGCCGTTCGAGCCTGAATAGCCACATAGAAAACGGATATTAGTTCTATCGGTTATAAGTGCGGCATCGAGGTGCTTGGTTTTAATCATTTTGCGGACTTTATCTATTCTCATGGTTACTCCTTTGTAATAAATCTAGATAAGAATGCTTCTCCGTAGACCGAGGCGGAATTCAGGGCCTCGGTGCTTAAATCCTCTTGAATACAATCTATATGCCTGAGCGCAAGCGGTTTAGGCATATAGATAGAGATACTATCGAGGAAATACTTTATTGTCAAGTTAATTCCGTCGAATACTCGATTTCCGCCCGAGGCGGCTATTTCGATTATGGCGCACGGTCTCGTTGGCAACCTTTCTGCAAGAAGATACTTTCGTGCCCAAAAAACTTGACATCTGTCAATAAGGGCTTTGGCGCATGCAGGGACATTGTAGAAATAGACCGGTGTTGAAATAAAAAGGCCATTAGCGGTGGCGAGATGTTCGTAGATCGGTGTCATGTCGTCTCGAATAGGGCAGGGCGAGCCATCGTAGCAGATTTCGCAGGCATTACACGGATCGATTCGAAACTCAGAAAGGTTATAACGAATAATTTCGATATTTTCATTCTCAGCTTTTTGCAGCGCAATATCGAGCAGCCTAGAGCTGTTAGACTTTTTTCGAGGGCTGAAACATATGGCCAATAATTTTTTTCGTGCATTTTGTTTCATAGTGTTTTATCCTTAAGTTTATGGATGAACGAAGGAAAATCGCAGTATCCGCATTCTGGGTAAGTCTCGGGACGCTCGTTTCACGGATATTTGGTCTGCTTCGCGAGGTCGCGATGGCGGCGGTATTCGGTACTGGTGTTGCTGCCGATGCCTTTTCAGTGGCTTTTCGGTTTCCCAATCTCCTTAGAAATTTAGTTGGTGAAGGTGCTCTTTCTGCCGCTTTTCTTCCGAAACTCACCGAGGTCGAGCAAAAGGAGGGTCCCGAAGTCGCATATAAATTGGCCTCGGCAGTGTTAAGCACGCTGATAGCTTGTCTTATCATTATATGTTCTCTAGGTATAATCTTTGCTCCTCAATTGATAAGCATCATTGTTGTCGGTTGGCAAGATGATCCACAAAGGAGGTTTCTTGCGGTCAAACTCGTGCGTATCCTTTTTGGTTATGCCGGTTTTATGGGACTTGCGGCGTACTGCCAAGCAATACTCAACGCGAGAAGGCGTTTTTTTATAAGCTCGGTTGCACCGGCTTTTATGAATCTGCTATGGCTAATAGGCGTCGTAATAGCGGGTTATGTTTTTTCTCCTGAATCCGCTCGAATACAGGTGGTTGCGGTTTTCGTTGTCCTAGGAAGTTTCTTCCAGTTCCTCTGGCAATTCATCTGGATAAATAAACTCGGATGGAAATTTTCGTGGTCGATAAAATCTCAGATGCGTGACCTAATCGAGGTAGGAGTGCTTCTTCTTCCAAGCCTCCTGGCGCTTGCATCGTATCAGATAAATTACTTTGCCGATGTTTTTCTTGCATCGCTTCTTCCCGGTGGAAGTGTAAGCTCTTTAACCTATGCAAACCGTTTACTATTCCTTCCTTTGGGATTGATTGGATATGCGATTGCTACCGCTACTCTGCCGAGTTTATCCGTCTCTGCTGCCTTAAAAGAGCGCGATGAGCTTGCGAGGCTTTTATCCTACACAGTAAGGACGATATTTGCGCTTTTAGTTCCTATTGCGCTAGCAGCAATTACTCTTCGGACGGAGGTCGTCTCACTGCTTTTCGAGCGTGGGAGCTTCGATGCTGCACGTTCTACGCCTATGGTCTCGTTAGCCCTTGCTTGTTACATGGTTGGGCTTCCATTTTTCGGTTTAACGCGAGGCCTTACCCAGGGATTTTACGCTCTAAAAAACACCCTTATTCCGGTTCTGATAACTGCGACCGGAGTAATAGTGAATATCGAACTCAGCATGATATTCATGTATTATTTCGACCATGGGGGGCTTGCATTGGGAACGAGTATCACAGGGATATTCAATACTTTTTTGTTTTTATATTACCTCAAGAAGCAACTTCCCGAATTCAAGGTGCGGCCGATATTGTCTAACATGATACGCGTTCTTATTGCGGGAATACTCAGCGCTTTGACAGCTTGGCTTTTTATAGTGGATTTCTCATCACAAATCAATACCGCTATCCCCATACTGACCAAGTTGTTGCGATTGGTTATACCAAGCGCGGTTTACTTTACGGTTTTTCTTTTATTTTCAAAGATACTATCTATTAGCGAGGTAAGTGAGATTTGGACTCGCCTCGTCGAGAGGGTTCTTTCCCGCAAAAAGCGGAATCATTAATTTGCTAGTCAATCGCACAACACCTCATTTTTATATTTTGCAACCATTTTGTCGGCCTGCCTTGTAGGCTCGGGTATTCGATACTTTGTTGTGGCAGATAGGGCAATTCTGCTTGCATTTTCGATTGAAATAAGATGTCCCGGCGAGACGAATATTGGTTTTACATTGTCGCGAGTTCTCAAGACCTTTCCGATCTCTTTCGATTTATAAATAAGTGGCGAGTTGTCACCTTTGTTAGGGCCGACTTCCTCCCAAGTGCCTACGAGTCTGCTTTTTGCGCAACCTATAGTCGGGATGTCTAGGAACAGGCCGAGGTGGCTGGCCAAGCCAATTCCTCTTGGATGGGCTATACCTTGTCCATCGGCTAAAACTACATCGGGAATTATTTCTAGCTTTTTAAAGAGCTTAAGAAGGACTTCCATCTCACGGAAAGTAAGAAATCCCGGAATATATGGGAATCTCAGCGAAGCCTCTCCGGAAATAGTCGAAAGGATTTCTAGGTCGGGATAGGACATGAGTACCAAGGAGCCATAGGCGATCTTGTTTTTTATATCGAAAGCCACATCGCATCCGGCGATAAAGTTGATATCCTTTATGGAAGGCCCACCTTTAGCTAGGACTTTAGGGGCAAGCTGTAATTGAATTGCCTTAGCTTCCTCGATTGTGACATCCCAGTTATGAATTGCCTTTAATTTCATTATTTCCCTCTTGAAAAGGCATAAATATTTCTTTCAATTGTTCGATGGCCAATTCTCTGTGACTGCCTGACCAATATATATTTTCGCAAGCCTGGCATTTTTTGAACACCTCGTGAGTTGCGTATGTATATTCAGGAACCTCGCCCTCGACTGTTTCCTTTGGCACTTGCGCGATTCTTCCTCCGCAGAGCGGGCAGATATCGCCGAACAGTTTCAATTCGAGGTTGAATTTTTTTATTACTGTAGCCAGTTGCTCGCGAAAGTCATCCGATTCCAGTAGAAAGCCTGATTGACTAGCCCTGTCCGCGAGCTGGTGATCGCGAGTCAGCAGGATACTTTTTCCCGAGATAGCACGCGCCAATAATGCTGAATCTTCACCGAATCTATCGTAATAAACACTGTATCCTAAAAGCCTTAGCCAGCGCGCAAGTCGCCCAAGCATAACATCTACAACGAAGCTGATATCTAATTTGTTCATTAGAATAGATACATGAGCGCAAGATGCCAATTGCTATTTGGTGGTTTTTCCTCTTTATTGAAAACCTGATAACCGTAATCGAATCTCACCGGCCCCACCGGAGTGATGATAGCTATTCCCCAGCCAATGCTTGTTTTGAAATCGGTAATAGTAAAAGCCTCTGCGTGGCTCCATACATTACCCGCATCCAAAAAAACATGTCCCCATAAATGCCAAACCAGAGGCATTCTACATTCGATATTGCCTAGCATCGCTAGTTTACCTCCAAGGGGATCGCCATTTTGGGAAATTGGTCCAATGGATCGTTCTTTCCAACCCCGCACTGAGTTTGCCCCGCCCATGAAAAACCTGTCGTGTATAAGAACATACTCATTGTTACGCCAGTTACCTAAAACCGAGCTTTTGGCTCGCATTGCGAGAATATATCTATCCCTGAAGCTCAGGTATTTTCTGAAATCGAGCACTAACTTGTTATAATGTTTATCGCCACCGAGGAAATAGCCGGCCATTTCGCTTTGGCCAATGAAGTATGAACCTTCTGTCGGGACCAGGAGATTATCGCGCTTATCGTTGACCAGATTATATCCGATGCTACGAGTGAAGTATTGTCCTTCATTTTGAAATATTATTTCTTGGGCTTCCGGATCGTTGATATCGTAGATGTCGGCTATCTCGAATATTGTATATACAGTATGTGATTTATTTTGGCTTGGTTTGTATTCCCCGCTTATGCTAACACCGATAAGTTGTATCGTATATTGTGGGATTTTAACGGAGTTTGCGGGTTCGTAATAGGGGTTCAATGTTACGGGAATTTTCCGGTTAAATATATATGGTTCAGTATATTTAAACTCTATTCTATTATTGAGATTAGACCAGTGTTTTATTATCTCGGAAAAATTTTCTTTTTCGGTATCAAGTTTCCAATCCGATATTAGCTCGATTGAAAACTCCCTCCCTGAGCCGAAGAGGTTTCTGTGTCCCCATACAGCGGCGAATTCTGTGATAAAATCATACTCCGCGTCGCTTCCAGTCCCTATTGAAAATGTTGTCCATCGGGGTGGTTTTTCAACGAGTGTAATATTATAGTCCAGGGTTTCCGGTTGCTCGTTAAAATTCTCAGGTTCTATAGCCACCGCAGAAAACAGTCCCGTTCCATATAGTGATTCTCTGGTTTTGGTTACATACTCGATGTTATATGGGCGTGAAAAGACTATCTTCAATTCCCGTTCGACCACATAGGGTTTGGTAAGGTTGATTCCTGTTATTTGTGTAGTTCCAAAATATGCATATTCTCCGAAGTCTACTTCATATATAACCTCGACACTGTCTTCCGAGGATTTGTTCATATCCAATTTGACAGTGACATAAGGGTATCCCATTTCCCTGATATGTTGCTTGATTCTAAATAGATCAGACTGAAGCATTTGGGGATCGACATGCTCGCCGATTTTAGAGTTGGCAATATCGAGCGTTTCATCATTTTGAATATATGACGGTATAATACCGGCTAACTCCAGTCTGCCGAGAAAATATTGTTTACCTTCATCGATAAAAATATTAATATAAATACAATCGTTATCTTCGCCAAAGTGAGCATTGGCATTGACAGCGACATCGAGATAACCTGCGGAACGATAATAGTTCTCGATTATCTTGAGGTCTTTTTCTAGTTGCCGTGATTTGAACAGTTCCTTTTTACCGATTATCTTATGATACCACGGAGATTCTCTAGTTCGTATCAGCTTTTTGATTTTCCATTCCGCGATATGGTCGTTATCGAAAACGGCTATAGCGCAAACCCTCGGCTGGGCAAATATAGCCCAGCAAATCGAAAAGAAAAGGATCAAGCTTTTTTTTAATATTCCCATTTGAATTTTAAATCGAGTCTATAGTTTTCTTTTGCCTCGGGACCTGTTTCTCTTTGAGCTTCAATGGATATTACATCGGTAATGCGATATTGGAGGTTTATTATATCCTCCGAGTTTTCATCGAAGGAAAGCGAACGAGTGTATTTTAAGTATATTTTATCGGTGAGATATTTTCCGATTGTTACATTAGCCTGCGAGAAATCGAAGACATTTTCGTCGGATGGCTCAAATTCGAAGGTTTCCACGCCGAGAGTGGTTCTGGCGACATTTTCAAATTCTCGGGAAATATAACTCTGGACGACTTGAGGAAGCCTTTCTTCGATGAGATCGGATACCTGAAAACCGGTCGAGTCAGTTGAGCCGCCCTCAGTCCGGAATGCCAGAATAGATATAATTTGCCGTTGATCGTAAGGCAAACGGCTGCCGTCTTGATCTTCGGCATAAAGCGAAATAGTAGGGGTTTCTAGCTCACCTGTAACATGAATGACGATTCTTGTCTGCCCTACTCGCGAGATAGCGATGATGTCCATCGTTGGATTTATCCCCTTGAAGGTTCTAAAACCTATCGAGCCTTCCTCTATTCTAAAGGTTTGCCCATAAAAGAAAACTTTACCTCGAATTACACTGAGGTCGCCGTAAAGGGCGAGTTGGTTATTTTCTGTGAGTATATTTACTTTGCCGCTGATTTCTGATTCGAGTAATGTAGTATTGATATTTATATTTCTTGGAAGGTTTAAGACGATATTTAGGTCTAACGGTATTTCGCCAGATCCTCCGTTTCCACCTCCGGTTTCGAGCTTAACTATGTTTGCATAATCGACATCGATTCGACCATCGATTCGCATCTTTTTATCCGAAATTAGATCGATATCCGCGTTTAGTCGGGCGAAAATTCCATCCTCCGGGAAGTTTAAAGGGAGTGCCTTTGCCTTGAAGTTAATGTTTGGTTTAGGATTAGTTGGATTGGATATATCGACATTACCTCTAGCGGAAAAGGTCCCATATTGTTTTCGATTCTTTGTAAAAAGTCTCTTAACTCTTTCCCATATTGATTTACTTTCGATTGGAAGCGCACCGATCATACCGGACAATGAATCGATGCTAATATTGTCGCCATCGAGGGTTAGTTGCACATTCATATTTTCTATAGGATCGGCCATATCGCGCAATCCGAGTGTTCCTTTACGCCAATTGAAGCCGCCCTCCATGAAAAGGGAGTCTTTATTGCCGCTAGCTGAAACGGTGATATCGAAGGGTCCGACTATGGAATCCACCTCCCAGACGAATGGAGGTAATGCCTCGACTCTTTCGCCCTTTCCATGAATCTCCATCGAGAAAGGGATTTTTTCGGCTTTCAGGTCGACGGTTCCATTCATAACATATCTTTCTGTTTTACGAGAGACAAGCAATGGTTCGATAGTGAGAATGCCTGCATTGAGAAAGCCCTCGATTTTTGCTTCATCCCACCGAAGACCGCTGGTCGTGAAATCCTCGATATTGAGTTTGAAATTGCCAGTTCCTCCATTCCCCGAGGAGAAAAGCATTGATCCTCCAATATTCCCTTCAATACCGGTGCTTCCAATTATTTTGCCTAATTTTTCGAATTGAAGGTTTTCAAGGACGGCATTGAAGGAGAAATTATCGGCGGTTCCATGGAGGTCTTTCACAATTAATTCCCCGCCCATGGTTTGAGCGAGTATTGGAGAGGATGTTATTTTATCATTCACAAGGCTGATGGTGAAGGCCGAATCCAGAATTACTGGCTGCTCGATAAATACGAGATCCAAACCTTCGATTTGAATGCCCATGGAGTCATCTTCAGAGAAGATTTCCGCTATACCTTTCACGGAAAGCGTGTCACCCCACATGCGAAGAGGTTTAACATAGTAGCGGTTGCCATGGATCTCGACATTTGTAAGAAGCGAGTCATAACCGAGTGGCCCGATAGCGCCCTCGCTAAGAAGGTATATATCGCCGTGTATATTTTTGGCGATATCGTAGAGTGTGACATCTCCAGATAGATGGTCGTGTTGAAAAAAAGCTGTTACAAGGGAGTCACTCATAATATCGAGGCTAAGAATAGGGTGATTAATATCACCCAATATCTTGCCATTTTCGAGTCGGAGTCTTCCGCCAATGACATCCTGAAGACCAAACCATCCTGCGATTTTCGAAACGTCCCGTGCCCATAGACCGAATTCGATGTAAATCTCATCATCGAATACAATAACTCCACCCAAGGAGAAGAAATTTCCACCAGAAAGAACCTCGAATCCAGGATAAAATCTAACTGAATCTTCAGAAACGAAGAGGCTTCCAGCGGCTTCATTAAAAGGATAATTTAGTATAGAACCATCGGCAAGGCTGCTATGAATTAAAAGTTCGACCGCACCATCCATGATTCGGCCGTCAATTTTGGTTTTTCCTGTTAGGCTTGTTGGGAGGCTTCCATCGGGTATAAAGGCATTGAGGTTGAATCCCTGTGCTGTTCCATCGATAGAAAGCCCAATGCCGTTTTTTCCCTTTTCGGAAAAATCGAGCGACACGCTTGCCGATACCTGTGCGCCCCAGGCGCCGCCATGTATATTTGGAAGCGAGAGTTTTTGGTCTTTAAAAATGAGTCTAGTCGAGGTTTTTTGGGCTGGAATATCAAAAATCTCGCCGTCGATGTAAACATTACCCTCGATGTAATCATCGCCACCTGAGAGGTCAATGCGTACTTTGCCGTGTCCCACAAGAAAACCTAATCCAAGGATTGAGTCGATCTCGACTAAATCGACTTTTTCCCCACCGGCGATGAAATGCCATTCGAATGGATCGAAGCTGGAAATTTGGCCTTTAACATCGAGCGAGCTTCGGGCCAAGATAAGATTAATATCCATCTCCAGTATTTCATCGAAGGTCAGCTCTCCAGCAGCTTGAATAAGGCGGCCTCTTCCCGGAAGTAAGGCCCCCACGGAATCGATATTAAGCTCTATCCGTTTATCGGAATAGCCCATCGAACCCAGATAGCTGAAATTTTCTAAGGAGAAACCATCGGTATAGAAATACCCATTCGAGATATTAAGTGTATCTATTGTGAAATTCTTAATCTTATTAGAACTGCTTTTACCATTTTTATTCTGTGGAGTTGAGGGATTTTTGGATTCGCCAATTTTTATCGAAGGATTCCAGATAGCAAGGCGGCTAACTGCCATATTTTCTATGGAGAACCAAGCTTGTAGAGAATCCAATTCGATGGATAAACTGCCATCTTTCATTGAAAATTCGAGATTGTTAATATAGATGTAATTCAACCAAAAATCTAGGTTATCAAAATCGATTTCGGCTTCGATTTTTAGGAATCTCAAGGTCTTTTTCAAGGCGAGTTTTTGAAGAGGTGTCCATATCGTTAAAATATATACGCTTAAGGCGAAAAGCAATATCAGCCCCAGGGCTATGAGAAGAACTATAACCCCTTTTCGTTTGTGTTTCTTTTTATTCTCTGGTTTTTTCGCCAATTAGGTCTCCGCTTTGGCGTAAGTCCAATGGTGGTTTATTAAAAAATTTGCGAGCGAGGCAAATCCGACGCCGATAATGTTGGCTATAGCATAGTTAATACCCAATTGACTGCTTAGAATTAGCAGGATTGGGTAATTGACACCGTAGGCTGTGAATCCAGCCGAGAGATTGTATCTCATTAGGCGTTTAATGCGATTTGCATTTCTACGATCTCGCCATGTCCATGAATCGTTAATGAACCAGTTTCCGATAATCGAAAGCTCGATAGCAATTGCGCTTCCCGACCACGTTTGCATGCCGGCCACACCGACCAATAGCATCAAGAATCCCTGATTCACAATGAAGCCGAAGATACCCACGATTCCAAATTTCCATCCTCGGCGGAAATATTCACGAACCGGTATAGCCAAAGCATCTCCAGACTCTAAATGTAGTGGTCGGTTTGCCTGCACGAAGAGGTCTCAGTGTATCCGGGCCTTCCACCTTTGTGAAATATTTTTCAATGAGGGCTTCTTCCCTGAAAGGCTCTCGTGCATCGGCTACAAAGATACAATTTTTCCCTATCAAGGAGTCGATTTCGGTCCAATAGCTGTAATTTAAGCCATGCTGGCCGAGGATTTCGTTTGAATGTGTTTCCGGTTTGCCTTCGAGATAGAATCGAAGTTCTGAAGGGACTTTATAGCCCCATCCTGCAATAAAAGGCTCATCGGGCATTTCGTTTCGAATGGAATCTACAGCCGATGCAAGTTCGCGCCAGCCCTCCCAATATGATGCCTCGCCGCTCATGGGGATGAATGGTGTAAGCACTAGAATGTATAAAGCTAGGGTTTCAAATATTGCTATAGTTGCGGCCCATTTCAGGATTTTTATCCCGCGTTTCCTTTGGAGAATGAGTCCAACAAATAGGATAAGTCCTGATATATATGCTGGCGCAAGCCAGTTCATTTTTACCCAATATCGGAGTGCAACAAACGAGAAGAAAAGTAATGTCAATAGGGCGAAACAGGATAAATAGAGGTATCGGTTATCGATTATTGGTTTATGGTTTCTAGATTCCGAATTGTTAATATCCTTATTCTGATAGGGATTTCGGCGAGGGAATATTCCTTTGAACGAGGCCCAAACCACTCCGACAAACAAAACAGGACTGACCACCAGCAACTGCGATACTACCATTCCGCCAAAGAGGTCCAATCGCCATCTCGAAAGTTCGCTCGCTCTTCGTGTGGATTGGAAGGTGAAACTTGCCCATTCGTTTTGAGCGTTCCATATAATCTGTGGTAAGAAAGCTACGATTGAGGCCAGTAAACCCAGATAGGGCCATGGAGTTAAAAGGTGTCTCCTTCCCTTTTTTGTGGATATTAGATATAATCCAAAGCCCATGAATAAAAAGACAGCGGTATATTTTGAGAGCAAAGCCAAGCCGCATGCGAAGCCGGTTAAAATCCACCAGCTCTTTTA
>JAGLDC010000043.1 GCA_023145965.1 bacterium
TTTTATTTTCGGTTATTGTTCTCCATCCGAGATAGATCGCAAGTGTCCAGAAGAATAGCAAGGGAGGATCGGGTGTGAGTATGCCGCTCCCAATACTGAAAAGCGGTGTGACTCCGGCAAGTATAACAGCCCAGAAAGCACCTCTTTCTCCATAAATCCTTCGGGTAAGATTGTATATAAGGATCAAAATACCGAGACTATAAAGCCAAGGCCCTAATCTTATCCCGAAGGCATTATCCCCAAAAATCGAGGTAGTAAGTATAGCGGTAAAAGCGTGCATTGGAGGATGATCAAAATACCCTATTGACGGATGTTTGGCATATTGCCAATAATAGGCATCCTGAGGCATAAGATTCATCGCCGGTAAAACAGCTAATCGTAAAGCCGATATCACGATGATAAAGAATAGCGTTTTTTTTCGCCAATTAGTTTCGGTTTCGCTCAATCCTTACCTCTTTTTTTGAGGGTTTCGGCGACTTTATTCTTTAAATTGCTAAGGTCAGAGGATTTAATGATATAATCTTCGGCTAACCAAGTGAGAAAATTATCCCTGTATGCCGGATAGGCGGAATTTATTATCACAGGAAGGTTGCGGTTTTTGACCATCATCTTTTCTAAAGCTGATATCCCGTCTTCTCCCGGCATTCTAATGTCTAGTATGACGAGGTCGAAATTTTCAATGGAAATAATGTCGAGCGCTTCCTGTGCGGAGCCTACCGAGTGTACTTCATAGCCCTCATCTTCGAGTTCGGCTTCATAGAGTGCGCGAATATTGGCTTCGTCATCGACAATTAGTATTTTTGCCATATGGTCCTCCTTTTTCTATCCCAGTTTTGCTGGGAGTTTTATATGGAATGTAGTCCCTTTATTTTGAGTTGTTGAAAACCATATCATCCCTTGATGGGCCTCAATTATCTGATAGCTGATAGATAGTCCCAGTCCGGTGCCCAATGATTTAGTTGTGAAGAAAGGTTCGAAGATTTTCTTTTTGTTGTCCCCCTGAATACCGGTTCCTGTATCAGAGACATCGATCCAGATGAATCCCCCCATAGATATGGCTTTGACGCTAAGTTTTCCACCTTCTGCCATAGCCGAGATAGAATTTTTAAACAAGTTGAGAAGAACTTGCCTAATTTGGTCCGGGTCGAGACTAACTTCGCCAATATTGCGGTCGAGGTCTAACTCGACCGTAATATTGGCTTGGAGGAATTGGTCTTCGATCATTTCGATAGTTCGCTTGATAATGCTGTTTAATGGGTAGTTTTTAAGATTTGGCTTAATGCTCCTCGAATAGGAGAGGACGTCGTCCACGATGTCCTCGAGCCTATTTGTTTCTTCGAGTATAATGCTAGCACCTTTAAGAATACTCGACCCAGTAGGGGCGTGTTTAGCTATATTTCGTGCGAAACCGCCAATCGACACCAGGGGATTGCGAATTTCGTGTGCCATCTGTGCGGCGAGTTTACCTATGGCTGATAGCTTTTCGGTTCTTAAAAGCAATTCCTGGTTTTCGCGTAGTTTTTTATATGTGGATTGAAGCTTTTCATATTGGTCTGCTATTTTGCTAGTAAGAATGCCTCGTTCGATTGCAAGGCTTGCATGGCCAGCAAGCATTCTCACCGATTTAAGATTTATGTCGGTGATTTCGGCTTTAGTAATGATGTTATCGACCACGAGAACACCAACCGGTCTTCCCATAGCAAAAAGCGGCACGGTAGCAAAGCTATCGCTTTTAATGGATTTGGCGAATTCGCGGGTAACTTCGTTGTTGAAGGCATCGGTGTAGGTTTGAGGTGTAGCGCTGTCCAGTGCTTGAATAAGCAGCTTCTCGCGGTCGTCGATATTATATTTCAAATTTTGAATTATCGAATTAACCTCGATGTCTCCCTTTGCCATAGCCATTTGGTAGGTGGTCAGGGCTTCGGAGAAAGATTTTACTTTTTTCGAAGCTAGTTCTGACCAGATGCGGCCAGCTTCCTCTGGACTCGATGGCCCCACGGCGTAGCGCCCGACAAGTTTTTTTTCTCTTTTATCGACTAAAAAAAGAAATGCTCTATTGAAACTGCATCCTTCATGTGCTGTGACAGCAGTTAGGAAGATATGCAGATTGTCATCTAAATTATCGACGACTTGGAGTGCTTCTGATAGTTCCATCAGCATAGCAAGTTCATCGATTCGTCTCGTGAGCTGAACATTCGAATTTTCAAGGCGTTCTTTGGTATTAGCGAGGACATTGACAACTCGTTCTCTATCACTAACATCACGAATTATCTTCACTACTTGAATAACTTCGCCAGTCTTATTTTTCAGAGGGCCTGTAAGTATCTCGAAGGTTTTTGCTTTGCCTTTTAAAACTGTTGTCTGATAACAAAGATGCTGAATACCTTTCTCGAAAGAATCTCTAACCGTGCAGCTTTTACAAAAATCCTCTTTATCTTTGAAGATGCTGTAGCAGGCTTTGCCGATAAAGTCCTCTTTGGCTGTGAACATTCGTTTGAAGATATTGTTTGCCCAGACGAACTTATAATCTTTATCGAGTATAACGATGGCTTCATCGAAGATTTCGATGATAGCATCGAGTCTTTGAGTTGCAATCTCGTCCGAAGTAACATCTTCGAATAAAATAAGCACACTAGTAAGATGCTCGTTAGTTTTAACCGGGACGAAGATAACCTCGAAGAATCTGCCATCGGGGAGCTCGAATATCTCTCTTTCCACTGCGATTTTTTCGATACAATGGGAGAATCTTTTACAGAAACCCTCTATTGAGCCCCATGGTTCGAGTTTTTCGCAGAGTTGTTTTTTTTCTACGGAATCACATCCAAAAGCCTTCAGGAAACTATCGTTAGCACGGACGATAGAACCATCGCGGGAAACAAGCAAAAGACCCAACGGCATATTTTCAAAAATAGCCGAGAGCCAGTGTGAATCCGTAGGAAGTTCGTGTGTTTTGTTTCTTAGAGGTATTTCCATTCTTTCTTGTTTAGGTATAAACTTTGCCTTTTCTCACTGTGAATATTTAACAAGTCGATTTACATAGATTGATGATTTCGGAGTGCTGTATTATCTCCAGTGTTAATTAATATTGCAGGAGACATAGGTTTTTGCTCCGCTCGTGGGAAGGTCGATTGAAATGGCTGATGGTTTGGGTATTATTAACCATCGAGAAATTGCTATCGTGATCGACCGGCTCCACGAAAAAACCTTCTTCGTTAAGAAGCTGGTGGGGGTTTTCCAGAATATCCCCGAAAACGAAAAAATTATTATTAAAGAACTCTATTTCGGTGTTTCCATTATTTTGTGTATCGGAATTCATCACTCTCTTCGCATTATAATATTTATCTATTAATAAATAGCGAATTTAAGCGAGCAAATCAAGAATAAACGGTATTTGGAAGTATTTGGTAGTAAAAAGGCCGCGTCTAAGCGCGGCCTTGAAAAAAATTACGCTATCTTTATTCAAGAACAATAAGCCTTTTAGAATAACGAACACCATCAGCCCACATGGTAAAAAGGTATATGCCCGAGCCGACCTCCTGTCCGTAGTCCGTTCTTGCATCCCACGAGACCTTATAATCACCCGGTTCGAGTTTCTCCGGTTCTGAGTGTCGCACAACCCTTCCGTTCAGGTTATAAATGTTCCAGCTAATAAAGTGTGGGTGTTCGATGATTTCGAAAGGGACGCTAACTTGCGCGTTAAATGGATTTGGATATGGGTGACCCAGAGAGAGGGTATTTGGGCGTTTGTTTATTTCTTTAATTCCGAAACTGGGGTAACCTCCGCCGTAATATATTTGCACAATATACCAGCTATATGGCGAGAGGGTGATATTATCCCATCTGAATGATATGGCAAGGTCGGTCAAATCATCGCCGGGAAAGAAGGTGTAAAACCAGTCGGCTATATCGAGGTCTGAGGCATTAGCGAATGCCACCTCATCTGGATATATCATTTCATTTCCAAATGGGACGCCTTGAGCGAGGGCATAGGATGTATCTTGATGAATGGAGTTTTCATAGAGAGTCCAATAGGCTGGAACTGTCCCTCCCGGGAATTTGCATGTTGTGTTTTGGACTCCGGTGGCAAATTCGAGAATGGGGTTAATATTATCTCCGACTGTTGCATCGATAAATATCTTAAATCCCACGGCGTGTGAATCGGCATCATCGTTGTAAGCTAGCAACTCGATATTGCAGAAAGCATCAAGTGAATCTTCTGGCATTAGATAGAATTTTTGCCATAGGCGAATGGGATCTCTTATCCATTGAATTGTCATATAATAATCCTCTGGAATTCTACCCTCGTCGAGTAGAGTAAGAGGAGTGCCAATTCCCGGTTTATTGGAATAGCTGGAGCCCTCGACTCGAATGACGACATATCCACCTTCGACCGAGGAGGGAAACCCCTGAATATATGGGTCGCCGTCCGGAGTCCCCATGCTGAATCTTCCGGTAGAGTCATCCATTGCTACCTCGGTTAGGCCGTTGTCGAAAGAGATGATTTCGGCAAACAGACAACAAGTTGATGCTAGAAAACAAAGTAAAGCGATAATTCGCATAGTCCCTCAATTGTTATTAATCAATCTAAACAAGATAACAGTCCATTTTCTCTCGTCAACTTCTATTTCTTTAAGCTGTCATTTTTCTAATGGTCTCCACTATGAACATAGAAAGTTCTTCTTTATCGAGCCGTTCGATAGTGACTTGTGAGTCTTTGCTAATTAGAAAGCCGGCATTAGTATTAGCAGCAAAAGTTGTTTCTTCGACAAGGGGATTGTTAACGAAGATAAGGTCCAGATTTTTATTTTTCAGTTTAGTTTTGGCATTTTGGATTTCGTTTTCGGTCTCGACGGCAAAGCCCATAATGAATTTATCGCCTTTTTGCCTTCCGAGTTCGGAAAGAATATCTTTTGTTCTTGTGAGTTCGAGTTTCCAGGTTTTTTTGTTCCCTTTTTTGATTTTACCGGGTTCTTTTTCGGGTTTCCAATCGGCTACTGCGGCTGTCATTATGATGATATTCGCTTCATTAGCTTTCTTGAATACAGCCTCAGCCATATCTGAGGCCGACGTAACCTGAATTATTTCAACCCCAGGGATAGAAGGAGTTTCGGTGGCACCGCTAACGAGAACAACATCGGCGCCGTGAAGGGCGAAAGCTCTAGCAAGGGCTGAGCCCATCTTGCCGGTTGAGGGATTCGATAGAAACCGAACATCGTCGATGAACTCGCGCGTAGGGCCGGCTGTAATGAGAATCTTTTTACCTGTTGAAGCGGGTTTATTCACGAAGGCTTTCTCAACAGCGAATAGTATGTCGCCGATGTCGGCCAGTCTGCCTTCACCTGAATCTCCACAAGCAAGGAAACCCTTTCCCGGGCCTGCATATTCGACTCCGATTTCCCTGAGTTTCAATGCATTATTTTGGACTATAGGATTGCCCCACATATGATTATTCATCGCGGGAGCGATAATTGTCTTGCCTTCAAAAACCAGAAAGGTCGATGTTATTACATCGTCCGCGATGCCGGATGCTGTTTTGCCGATGAAATTGGCAGTAGCTGGCGCAATCAGGAAGATATCCGCCCAGGCGGATAGATTAATATGTGCCAGTTTATCGCTGCCCTTCTCGAATAAATCTACCGTGATCGGATTGCCAGTTAAGGTTTCGAGGGTAAGGGGTGAAACGAAGCGCGTTGCGTTTTTCGACATAACAACCTTAATTGCAGCGCCCTCCTTTATGAGAGCGCGGACGATTTCATAGTCCTTATAGGCCGCAATCGATCCTGTAATCCCCAAGAGTATTTTTTTATTATTTAATTTTGCCATTTTTCTTCTTATTCTCGACTAAATTTTTACAGCTTAAGCATATCGAGGGTAATTCATTTGTTTTTAAAAATTCATGGAAATGGTCCAGCCATTCGGGCGTTCCATGGAAACTATCGATGAAATCAACGAATGCCGCCAATCTTAATGTTGTTTCAGGGCCAATAGAGTGTTCGATTTCGCAGGCTTCCTTATCAGCAATATCAGGGGGCACGTTCAATAGATCTCTAAGAAATCTAAATAAGAGTTTGTGTCTTCGAGCTATTTTTTGAGCGATCTCCTCGCCGAAGCTTGTGAGTTTGACATCGCCGTAAGGAACATGCTGAACCAATCCCATTTCTATCATTTTAGAGACTATTTGTGTAACCGATGGTCTCGATACGCCCATAATTCTGGCGATTGCGCTGACAGTAGCCGATTTGCCATCGGTGACAAGTTTTCCTATGACCTCGAGATAATCCTCTAAATTTGATGAAATGTAACTCATTTGCATAAAATATATTAAAAAATCGAGTTTGTCAATTTGAGAATTTTCCTATATTCAATAAAGAGGAGTGTCGGTGCGCCGAACTCAAGGCAAAATTTATCAGTTAAGCTAGATGTTCTAATGAGTTCGGCGCCGGCACATCATCCAGGATTTGCTAAACGATGAACGCTCTTGCGCAGGAAGGTTGCTCGGATTATATTTCAAAAAAAAGGAGTTGATTATGAACAGGGAAAATGCTTTAAGACTTGTAAAACAAAATGTCAAGAAGAAGAACCTTATCAAGCATATGCTTGCAACCGAGGTCGCCATGGCCTCGCTTGCGAAGAAACTGGAGGAAGACGCGGAAAAATGGGCTTTAGCAGGACTTCTTCACGACCTTGATTACGACCAAACCGAGAATGATTTTCCTCATCATGGGTTGATTTCGGCTGAGATTCTTAAGGATAATGATGTGGATTACGATGTTATTCAGGCTGTTCGTGCGCATCCAAATCACGAGGCTTTTCCGCCTGAAACAAAAATGGATTGGGCGCTTCATGCTGTCGATGGTTTAACAGGACTCATAGTAGCTGCGGCATTAATGCATCCCGAAAAGCGCCTGAAATCGCTAGATACCAATTTTGTTATGAGGAGGTTTGGCGAAAAGCGTTTTGCTGCCGGTGCTAACCGCGATCAGATAGCAAAATGCGAAAAAATAGGTATTCCTTTAGAGGAGTTCGTAAGCATCACTTTAGAAGCTATGAAGTCCATAAGCGGCGAACTTGGTTTGTAAGCGCGAAAAAGAGGGTTTAACGACGCGAAGAGGTCAGGTTCTTTCGTGGTGCATGTATGATTTCGCGAATACAATTTATTCGATGAATGTCGTATCGCTTTATTTCCCGCTTCTAATTGTTGCAAATCTTGGCTTTCCCGATATCTATGTCGCTGTGGCAAACAGCGTGTCTATGCTAATAGTAGCTGTAGCCGCTCCATTTTTAGGCCAACTTACAGATAGTATAGGCCATCGCAAGATTTTTCTTTTTGTTGCCACTGTTATTTCATGCTTAGGCACAGCGGCTATTGGCCTAACATTTCCAATATTCAAGAATTTAATTTTTGGATTACTCGCACTCTTTGTAATCACCAATGTAGCCTATCAACTTGGGCTTGTATTCTATAACTCTCTTTTGCCTTCTATTGCGTCTCCGGGCAGATATGGCCGCATAAGTGGCTTGGGAGTTGCGATTGGTTATATCGGGTCAATAGTGGGAATGATATTTGTTCTTCCTTTCAATGAGGGTTCAATTTTTGGACTTGAAATACCCTTTATTGAAGCTGGCGGCAGAATTGCTACTTTTGTGCCTAGTGCTATACTTTTTGCGCTTTTCTCTCTTCCAATTTTTCTTTTCCTAAAAGAAGTTCCTCCGTTGCGTCCCGAAAAAACAGATAAAAACCCATTTCAAAAAATTATAGAGACACTTAAAGACACTCAAAAATACCCCGGTATTCGAAGATTCCTTGTAAGCAAGCTATTTTTTGAAGAAGGGATAGAAACCGCAATATTGTTTATGGGAATCTATTCTGAAAAGGTTATAGGTTTAGACGACAGCATGAAGATTCCGTTTTTTGTTATTGCTACAGTTTTTGCAGCTATAGGCTCTTGGTTTTTTGGGTGCATTGTCGATCGTTATGGCTCTAAAAACACCCTTATTGGTGTTCTTATTGGTTGGTTTATTTCGCTTATTGCATTGGCATTTGTTAAATGCCAGATTCTATTTTTTATTCTTGGCGCTATAGTCGGGATTCTTCTCGGTGGAGTTTGGACTTCGACAAGACCACTTTTAATCGAGCTTTCGCCGAGAGAAAATATCGGTAGGTTTTTCGGTTTGTATTCATTGTCCGGTAAAACCGCCGCAATAATTGGTCCATTGATCTGGGGTAGTGTAGTGTGGTCGCTATCGAAATTCGGTTCCGAAGTTGCATATCGCGGTGCGGTATGCTCCCTTTCTTTGATGATAGCTATCGGGGGAATAATTCTGTGGCCTTTGAAGACAGAAAAAAAGTGAGTTTAAAAGATTATTTGTATATTATCGCTGGTTTTAAAACATTCCTTCAATTTAGCCAAACACTCATCTGTTAAACAATTTCCGTTTATCCTTAATTCTTCAAGATATTTCATTTTCTTTAAAATTTCGGCACAAAACTCCCTAAGAGAATTATTGTAAAGCCATAGGGTTTTAAGATTCTCGCAAAAGGTCAAAGGCTCTAGGTCGATTTGACTGATTCTGTTTTGGTGAAGATACAGTATCCTCAGTTTTGAGCATTCGGAGAGGGGGTGAAGGTCGATTTTCTCGATACGATTTCCGGATAAATTCAATAAAGCAAGGTTACTTAAACCACCAAGGGATGTTAGGTTAACCTCCTTTATTTTGTTACAGGAAAGATCGAAGGAAAAAAGATTAATAGCCTCTTTAAGTGGCGAAAGATCGAGCTTTGTGAATCGGTTATCCGAAAGGTCTAAGGTTTGAATAGAATGAGCGTATGGCGTTATATTTTCTAAAAAACTTTCTCCTTTTAGGCCCATTCCCCTCAGATTTAGTGCAATTAATTGGTTAGCAGCATCGTAAATCACTCTGTTTTCGGGTATGACTAAATTCCCTAGGAGTAAGGGCGCGCTTTGGAGAGAAAAAGCAAGGATTAATGTGAAGTGCAAAACATAAATCGGTATAGAGTGATGTAACACTGCTTTTGTGAAGTGTCGTGAAGCCCGATATGTTTCAGGCATAAATGATTTTAAAAACAATTGTCTCAAGGTAAATCTTAGGATAATATTTATTTAGACAAGTATTTCAATAAAAAAACCCTCTTTCGAGGGTTTTTTTATTTTGTATGTATAGAATTTTATTGTCTTAATTCCATGAGAATACTAGCATCGCCGGCGATCCAGGCATGCTGTGAATCGAGGATGAAGATGTCATTCAAAGCATCCTCGCTGAAGCCGGCTTCCTGGCGATACCATGTTTCACCGCCATCGGCAGTGTGGAGAATGTAGCCGAACTTGCCAACTGCCCACCCAACTTCAGTGTTTATAAAAGCAACGGACTTGAATATAGTTCCAGAATAGCTTGGTAAATCGAGAATTTCCCAAGAACTTCCACTATTAGTCGTTTTGAGGATGGTGCCCATACTTCCGCAGGCGTAGCCGGTGTTGCTGTTAAGCATATCGATGCCTGTAAGGCTTTGCTCGGTGTCGCTTTGGAGAAGTGTCCAGTTTGTTCCGGCATTAGTTGTTTTGAGAATTGTTCCGGCTTGCCCGACTGCAAAAGCTGTCTGATTATCGATTACATTCAAATCGAATAGCTCGGTTTGTGTTCCTGCGTCCTGAGTTGTCCATGTGAGGCCACCATCAATGCTGTGAATAATAAGGCCATAATTGCCTACTGCCCAACCGTTGTTTGCGTCGGTAAAAATGATGCTGTTAAGCCTTTGGCCTTCGAGGTCGGTAAGCGATATCCATTCTTCGCCGCCATCGGTTGTCCTGAGTATGGTCATTGTAGTATCGAGATAGTTGTTAGTGGAGAATCCGACAGCCCAGCCATGGTTAGCATCGAGGAAGAATATATCCTGGAAGGTTTTATCCATATTAGCGTCCTGATGGATCCACATACGACCGCTATCTGTTGTGTGTGCGATCCTTCCGGCTTTTCCTGCAATCCATCCCTCGGTGTTGGAGATGAAGTGAACGGAATATAGAGCTAGGCCCAAGCCATAGCTCTTAAAGAACCAATTAGCTCCTCCGTCGGAGGTATATTTAATAGCACCGGTTCCGCGAGAAGCATCGTTGCCGACAATCCATCCTTCATCCGTGTCTAAAAACCCGATGTCGGATATAGCGCCGGTAACATCGACGTCCATTGAAGTCCAGTTTGTTCCGCCGTTCGTGGTTTTAGCTACCAAACCACCAGTTCCGATTACCCAACCAATTTCGGGTGTAGTAAATTCCACTTCTGTGATATTCTTCCCGCTTCCAAGAATAGCTACATTTGAATATCTTATACTATCGTTGGTTGTCCAGAGCTTCCAAATTCCACCATCGGCTCCAAAAAGCATACCGGAAGTATCGTCGGAGAAGTAGCACTCAGTGAATGCTCCTTCGAGGGGAATGGTCAAAATATTCCAATCGGTTCCGCTATTTTTCGAGTAATAGAGGTAGAATTCATCGTCGATGGTCAATGTATCTCCGACTGTGTAGATTATTGAGGCATTTGGCGCGAATCCACCGGTGAAATTGACGATTTCCTGATTAAGATAAACTGGAGTGTAATCCCAGGTTGTATCGCCTGTGGAATCATTGATGACCATTGTCGATTCGGCTACGAGAATATCGAGTTCGACATCGAACCATGATGCGCCCCCATCGGAGGATTCAAGCAATGTGCCATTCTGTCCAACGATAAAAAGCGGGTTGGTTTCGCCCGTAGCGGGATAGATAATGTCCTTGAGGTCGATCTCATCATCGGCAACACGTGCAGGAGCGGCATCTGTCCATGTAAGGCCGTTATCGGTCGTTGTATAGAGCATGCCGCGCTCGCCTATCATTATGCCGCGAGTATCTGTGAAGAACAAATCTAGGGCCATGCGGTCTTTAGTATTGTCAAGAACCGTATTGCTCCAGCCTCTTCCTGAGTTGGTTGAATGATAAACCGTCTCGTAATCAGCACCCACAAGGACGGTTCCTGAGGACAGTGGCCAAACTGCTCCAGGAATTTCCATAATATATGTATCAATTAAGTCCCAAGAGGTGCCGTCAGTGGTGGTGCCTTCGTCTTCGTCTTTAGAGCATCCAAAACTCAGAAATATCAATGCAAAAAGGACTATAAATAGTCTTACGATTTGCGGATTTAATCTGCGATGCATATTCCGCTCCTTGCCAAGGTGAATTCAATTAAATTCGATAACACATTAACTTGGTGAATATATGGAAGCTAGAGAATTCAGTCAACTACTTTTTAGCGGTGACAATATTATTTGACAAATTCCCGGGGGTTGTTACTCGGTTAAATCAGCAATTAGCGATTGGCTTTGAATTTGGCTAAAGCACTGCTTATTTTTGCTTTAACTTCCTCTTTTGAGTGAGTTTTAATCGGAAGCCTGTTCGACAGTTTAGGTTTTTTGAGGATTATCGATAAACCGGAGGAATTTTCCTCTATCGCTTCGATATTGCTGTAAGGTGTGAAGAATTTTGGTCTGTCGGATTTCACAGGCTCGAAGAGAAGACCATCGGGCAAAACGACTATACTTGTTCTTTCCTTTCCACCGATCACATCATAGACAAAGAAAAGTAGCATACCCGCAACGAGAAAACCGACAGTCCAATAAAGAAGATCAGTGAAGAAAAGCAAAGCGAAAGATAAGCCAATCAGCACCAATCCGATCCATAACAGTAGCCTTAAATGGTATATTGGATGTGGTTTGGCAGGAAATGAAGCGAACTCCATGGATTCTTCGAATTCATTTTTATTGATCCATTTTCGCAAAGCCTCATCTCTTGCCAGGCTGAGGATAATTGTGACCAATCCAGCAAAAAGACCTATACCCAGTAACGCCATTTTTCCTCCTTAATTTCCAAAGAGTCCTTCTAGGAATTCGTCCGGGTCAAATTCAATGAGGTCTTCGATCTTCTCCCCAACCCCCACAAAAACAACCGGAACGCCTATTTCGCGCATTATTGCAAGAGCGATACCGCCTTTGGCGGTGCTGTCTAATTTGGTTAAAATAATCCCTGTAAGGCCAATAGCCTCGTTAAAAAGGCGTGCTTGAGTAACGCCGTTGTTGCCTGTTGTAGCATCGAGGACGAGGAAGACATCGTGTGGTGCTGTCGGAATCTTTTTAGCACACACACGCGATATTTTCTTCAACTCTTCCATGAGATTGATCTTTGTATGCAACCTGCCTGCAGTGTCGATAACGACAGCATCGAAGTCGCCGGCTAGGGCCTTAGAAACTGCATCGAAGGCGATGGATGCAGGATCGGCTCCGAGGTTCGACCGAACGATCTGGACACCTGCGCGTTCAGCCCATATCTCAAGCTGCTCACTGGCTGCAGCCCGGAAAGTATCCGCTGCAGCGAGAAGAGGTTTTGCGCCCATGTTTTTTAATTTCATTGCGAGTTTACCGGCACATGTCGTTTTACCTGTGCCGTTTACTCCCACAAGCAATATTACATGGGGATTTTCTTTAAGCTCGAATCTTTTCTGGCCCTTTTCGTGGACTATTTTACTTATTTCACTTTTGAGTAGCTGTTTAGCGCCACCTTCAGGAATTTTATTCGCCCTCGCTACCTCTTTCATATGTTCGACGATCTCGGAAGATGTTTCGACACCGACATCTGAGGAGATTAAGACCTCCTCGAGGTCTTCGAGTTCATCTATCTCGAGTGTTCTTCCGGCAACAAAAAGGTCCTCGACGCGCGTATTCAGGAGTTTTCGTGTTTTTTTAAGGGCTTCTTTAAATAGGTTACCAGCCATATTATTCCAATAAGTTATAATCTTTTAATTTGTTCAGCTTAAAATATTCCATTTTGCGTGAAATTCAAGCCAATTATTTCAGTAGCAAGGTTCAGAAAAGTGTGACTCTGGATAATCATATTTTGGAAAGGGTAGAAGCCACAGATTTTAAAGAGGAGTTTATCATTGGTTATCTATTATCGAAGGTCTCGAGCATAACCAAGCCAAGGAAGATATAAGCTAAAATCCCTATCCACTTCATTAAGAATAGTGATATGAATGGTTGCTATTCGATAGCATTTCGCTAAATCAAATCAGATTCAAACGGTTATTCCGAGTCCAAAAGCTCGTCCATCTCCTTCATTGGAGAATAGGGATAGGTTTTGCTTTTCGATTCGAGATTAGATATTTCGTTAACCTCTGCAAAGCGGATGAAACTCTCTTTGAGGTGTTGCCAGATTGTATCATCGGGGATGCAACCAATAAGACTTAAGATTTTCTCGATGTCTCGATAAGAGGTTAGGTCTAGGTCGTATATGATATACAGTTTACCAGAGTTTTCGTCCAGTTTAGCTGAAAGTATTCCGGAAACCTTTTTTAGGAGTATCGGGATACCGCAATTATTGCATTTGTAGCGGGAAAAATTATGAATACTGATCACTCGCGATTTGAGGTGATCTTCACTCATTTATTCCCCTTCTTCGTCCGGAGCCCATGTCGATATCAAAATATCGAGAATGGCAGCTTGTTTATATGCTGTGAGTCCGGCATTGAAGAATGCGGTTTTAGAGTCTGGTTCTTCAGCGCTTTCAGAAAGAGCTAGATTATCTTTGGAGTATAATTCAAGTGCGGAAATTGCCCAGCGAGTCATATTCGGGTCCGCGATAATCTCCTCTTCGATGGGATCGAGATCAATATCCTGATCCTTAGCTATAGATTTTATTTCCTTGAAATCCATCTCGATCTCGTTTATATCTTCGATGAGGATCTCACAGGCTTCAAGAAGCGGTAAGGCTGTCTCGTAAATCTCGATTGCCGCACCTTCGCCGGCAGTGAATGGTTCAACCTGTTGAGCCAAAATAACGGTTCCGACTAGTAGCAGAAAAAAAACAATCCCTTTTTTAAACATAGTCCCTCCATGTTTGGTTAATACTTATCGGTGAAAAGTTCCTCGTATTCGGCTATTTGTTCAAATCGGTTTATCCCGGCAGTTTCTATTGGGTTATCGACGGGAACAGCCGATACTATTTCACCTTTTTCTATCAAGATAGAGAAAATATCCGTTAAATAGTATTCGCCTTGGGTATTTTTTGTATTGATTAGCTCGAGCGTGGGCCAAAGCATGCTCGAATCGAAGACATAGATACCACCGTTGACCTCTTTAATAGCTCGAATTGTATCGTCGGCATCTGCGAATTCGACGATAGACATAAAATTATTTTGGCTATCGCGAACTATTCGGCCATATTCCTTAGGGTCTTCGTGTATAGCCGTGAGTACGGTGGCCTTGGCTCCTGTCGATTTATGATGTTGAAGTAGTTTGTTCAGCGTATCGGTTTTGATGAAAGGTGTATCGCCGCAAAGCACCAATATCTCGCCATCGAAACCATCGAAGGGAGGTAGAGCGCTTTTGAGCGCATCGGCTGTTCCACGCTGTTCAAGTTGAACACAGAAAACCAAGCCTTCATTACGAAGATGGGCGATTATCTGCTCCATTTTATTGCCGACTACGACAGTTATCTTTTCCGGGTCGAGGCCTTTTGCGGTGTCGATTACACTGTTTATCATAGGTTTTCCAGCAACCTCGACGAGAACCTTGGCCTTATCTGACTTCATGCGTTTGCCCTCTCCGGCTGCAAGTATAACCACACCGATCATCATTATTCCTTTTGAGTAGGTTTATTGTGGCCATTAAGAAATAGAACCTTAGGCGGTCCAACCTCGTTATCCACGCCGATAGCATACGAGAGAATCATAACTCTATCTCCCGGCATACCGCGCCTGGCTGCCGGGCCATTAAGCAGGATATCGTCGGACCCCGGCGATCCTTCGATTATGTATGTTTCGAGCCTGTCGCCATTGTTCATATTGACGACCTGGACGCGCTCACCGGGTAGCATGTCTGCGGCTTTAATGAGTTCTGGAGGTAAAGTTATACTTCCTTCGTATTCAAGTTCGACACCGGTAAGTTTTGCGTTCGATATCTTAGAACGGCACCAAATTCTGAACATTAATCCCCCTCTTTGAGGTAGCTTCTAAAAAGGTCTGCTCTATTAGTATCTTCAATAAATGCGTCGCTCTTGCCTACAAGCCTTGCAAGATGAATCTTCTGGCCCACAAAATAGAGTTCGGTAGCAGATATAATATCGATTGTATCTCCGATTATAGATTCTGCAGCGCCAAGCCTGAGGGCGTTTGCGAGGGCATAACCCTCTTTGAGGGCTATCATTTTTGCGTGTGTTAGGACACCTATACCTCTTAAAATTTTATTTTCAATTTGGTTTCGTGCTTTAGCCATAATGTCTGCGCGAGCTGTATATTCCATTTCGATTATCTCGTCGAGCATATCTTGTGCCGCTTCGAGGAGTTCTTCCTCATCGACACCCAGGCTATGCGCAGTATGGACAATAAATACATGTCCCTCCGAACTCCATGACTCGTCGGGCATGGGTTTTAAAACAGTCCCAGATTTAAGAAGTTTATCTCTTAACTTGAGAAAACCATCAGAAAATATAACACCCGGAATGTGAACATAAAACTGCAAAACGAGACG
>JAGLDC010000044.1 GCA_023145965.1 bacterium
ACATTCTGTAGGTCTCGATGTTAAAAAGCCGTATCTATCCGAATATGCAAATGGCATTCCCTTCTCAAACTCTTCCTCCATAAGGCGAGCATGACGGTATGCTTTCTCGATGCAACTACCGCCTAATGCAACTCGAAAACGAAGGTGGTCGAGCACATTGATGCTAACAAATTTGCTTTCATCCTCTGAGAGAAAAAGAGCGGTGCCATTTGGATAGTCTAGGAGTTCCATAGGTGCGCTAAAGCGTTCAATAAGAAATTTCCTATCTTCGCCGCGGAGTACATCTGTTTCTAAAAGTTTGAAATTACGAAGGGATTTTTCGAGATTATTAATCAAAGATCGACGAAAGCTTTTAAGTTCGGTTTCGCCAAGGCGATTTGGGAAGGCTTTATCGGCAATATTCCTAACATAACACGCCTCAGAAGCAATGACTACCTCGAAATTCTGACCGCCTGAGGAAAGCCATCTAGGTAGCCTTGGGGGGTATATCCTATCGATCAATTGCTATCCTTCTGCAACTTGAAAATTTCGTCCCTGAGTTCAGCGGCTTTCTCAAAATTCTCTTCAATAACAGCCTCAGAGAGTTTCCATTTGAGTTGCACGAGATCGAATGTTCTTTCTTTGCCGGGGCCTCTTCCTTTGTGGTATGTTGCCGAATGTATTCCCTTTAGTATGTCAGCAATGAATCTCTCGAATGCGGAGTAGCATTGTGGACAGCCAAAGAGGCCGGTTCTGAGGAACTGTGAGAAGCTGAGTTTACAGTTTGAGCAGAATATATCCTGCTTTTCGGCTTTAAATTTTATCGAGGAATTTTTGGCTTTTCGATTGAATTTAGCTTGTTCGGCAATGCCTGCCTTTCGAGCGCAATCCTGACATAAATACTGGATTATTTTTTCGCCTTTAACAATGATAACACATCGCACCTCACCCGGATTATCCTTACATATGTAGCACTTCTCCATTTATCAACTTTTCTAATTATCGATTTAAAAATAATTTTTTATCTTTTAATAAATACGAATGATCGGCCATTTTTGCAAGTTCTCTATTGTGAGTGGCTAAAACGACGGCGGTGCCAATGTTTCTTGATAATTTAATCAATAATTCTACCAGATGTTCCTCATTTTTTGAGTCTAGATTGCCGGTGGGTTCATCCGCAAGAATTAGCTTTGGCTTGTTAATGAGCGCTCGCGCAAGGGCAATTCTTTGTTGTTCTCCACCGGAAAGTTCATTTGGGAAATGGTTGGCTCGGTTAGATAATCCAATTTCGGATAAGATTTCATCGGCGCTTTTTTCCGCTGAGGTGCGGTTTGTTCCTGCTAGGAGCGCCGGTAATGAGATGTTTTCGCGGGCATCAAATTCCGGAAGAAGGTAGTGAAATTGGAAAATAAAACCAATTTCTGAGTTCCTGATTCTGGATAGTTGACTATCGGTGAGTTTCGAGATATCGAGCTTATTGAATAGGATGGTGCCCAAATCAGGTGTATCTAGAAATCCCAAGACATGTAAAAGCGTTGATTTACCGACGCCGGATTCACCGGTTATCGATACTACTTGACCGGCGAAAAGCTCGATCGAAAGGTCTTCGAGAACCTTGAGCTTCGAGCCAGCGCCTTCGCGATAGCTTTTACTGATATTTTCCGCTTTTAAAATCAATTCAGTTCATTATACAAAAATTAATTTCTTGCGCAAGCAACGATCTTTTTCGGTTTTTCTTTCCCAGGCTATTTATTGAGAGGCATGGATTTTAAATATTTAAACTTGATTTAATGACTATATTCTTGTATTAATCAAAGTTATAAGAGTTTTTTAAATATTGACGAGGTTATGTTATGCCGAAAATGGAAAATGGAACAAAAATAACGGGCATTTTAGACAAATTCTCACGTCCACAATTTATTTTTCTCATTGCACTTATCACTATTCCGCTATGTTATTTCATTTTCAATCCTCAACCGAGCCTTATAGATGATAATTTCCACTATATGAATCTTGCCCAGCAGTTGTATTCGGGGGAAGGTTATACAAGCCCTTATTCCATAGAAGCTATACCTGAAACCCATGTTGCGCCGGGATTTCCATTTATTCTATCTCTGATAATGAGGTTTGCTGGTAATGGTAAACCGATTATTGCCTTAAAGTTATTCAATAATATTTGTTATTTACTTGCGATTATTTTCTTGGCATTGGTTTTTGATAAACATCTCAAAGTCAATCGATGGGTGTCGTTTTTTTTCTCGATATTTATGGTCTTCAATGTCGAGATATCCAGATATGCTTCTATGGTTACGACTGAAGCTCCCTTTCTGCTTTTTTCAATTCTAACGATATTTTTATTCCTCGAGTATGCTCAGGAAAAGAAATTCTTGTATTTTCTTTTTGCGAGTCTCTCGACGGTTGCTGCTTTATATATAAGGATTCCGGGAGCACCACTGGCTGTAATATCCTTTATTTGGTTAATTTGGCGCAAGGATTATAAAAAAGCCGTTCTCTACGCAGTGATAGTGGGTGCGCTCGTTGGGATTTGGGTTTTTCCATTGCTTTTCTCAGGTGAGTTTAGGTATATGTCTCAACTCGGCAGGGGAGGGCTCGACACCTCTAAGTATGGAAGATTCGGTTCCTTCACATCGAGATATTTCCACCATTTATTTTCATACATATTCAAATACATTCCGTCGCTTTTTATTCCTCACCATCTGGTTTTTCTTCACCGAGGGTCCGAAATCAGCATATTCAGTTGGCTTGGCTTGATTCTTGGTATTCCGTTCACCGCATTTACTGTTTGGGGAACAGTAAGAACCTTCAGGGATAAGAAGAACAACCTCGTGACGCTTTACGCGGTTTTGTATTACCTAATTTATTCTGTTTTTGGTTCTCATGGCACTCGATATGCCAGTTATGCATTCCCATTTATATTTTATATCGCGATTTTGGGCTTTTGGGCTTTTCTGGAATGGGCGAAATTGAAAAGAGCTTGGAGGTTAGTAATTGCTACAGTCCTTTTGGGATTGATGGTTTTTTTAGAGGGCTTTCCTGCTTTCCTTTCAGATACCAAACTTACATCGGTTACACGGGCTTATTATAAACAGCATGGGTCAGAATACACCGAACTGGGACAACTATACAGGTATAAGCAAGAGTTATCAGTTTTGAAGATGCACAAAGCGTTTCGATGGTGTGCTAAGAATCTCCCCGAAGGCGATGTTATACTCGCTTCTCAATATAGAACTGCTCATTTTCTAACCGATCATCATGTTGTTGTGCCATTGCATGTGCAGAAATATTTTAAAGTAGGTTTCCGTGGTTTCATTGCCGATAAGAGTATAGCGGAAATAGATTCACTTGGAGAATGGGTTCTTGATAACAAGGCTACATATATTGTATTCGATCCAATATACAATATTTCCAGTTATTTTATAGCTCCCATGATGAGTCGTTATCAAGAATGCTTCGAAGAGATTTATAGGACGGAACAGCCTAAAACTATGATATTTTCTGTTGATACTACCTGTCTTAGGTCCTCGATTTCAAAGGGGAATCAGAAATACGTCGATTATTACAAGAGCCTATATAAAGCCAAGGTGGCTAAGAAAGAAAAGCAAATAGATTCCTTACTTGCATTGCGTGTCAATATCGATGAAGAAAGCGAAATTGCGAATATATGCCGAACTCATAGCTATTTGATCGACATGAAAAACCAAGAGGAAGCCCAAATGTTTTTCGAAGGGGCCCTTGTTCTTTTCCCGGATGATCCGGATTTATGGATGAATCGGGGTATAGATCTTAATCAAGCGGGAATGAATGATATGTCGATAATTGCCCTTGAAAAAGCGAAAGCTCTTGGCGCTGACGAGGCGGATTGCTATAATAATATAGCTACAGCCTATGCAAATTTGAAGGATTATGATAATTCCCGCGAGAATTTTGAAATGGCGGCTAAGCTCGAACCCAATGATCCATTGATATTCCGAAATCTTTTCTCGGTTATGGTTTATCAAGGGGATCTTCAGTCTGCGGAAAAGCTTATTAACGAGCAACTTGCTCGAACCGATGTCGATTCATCCTTTGTTGAACAAATTAGGGCTATGCAGACACAATATCAAAACTGGAAAGCCAATAAACCAACAAGATAAAGAGTAAAGGCCATGTATCGCGGGAAAAATCGCCGTTGTGATCCCGGCATTTAATGAGGAAAGGCAAAATGGTAAAAAAGATCGATAAAATAATCGACTCGATCGTGCCGATTCTCGCGAGGAATAACGCCCGCCGCGCCGCCCTTTTCGGCTCGGTTATCTCCGACAATTTCGACGAACAAAGCGATGTCGATATCCTCGTCGAGCTCGACGATTCCCTGAGCCTTCTCGATTATATCGGAATAATAATCGAGCTGGAAGACAAGCTCGGACGCAAGGTCGATCTTGTCGAATACGACACAATTAAACCCGCTCTGAAAGACGAAATCGAACGAAGCGCGTTGAGGATATTATGACGAAGCGAAACGAAGTATATTTCAAGGACATCATCGAGAGCATAGATATAATAAAAGACTATACTAAAGGTAAAAATATTAACGATTTTTCCAACAATCAACTTTTACAAGACGGCGTGATAAGACGCCTTGAAATAATCGGTGAGGCCGTTAAAAAAATCGACCCGAACCTGAAAAAAGAATGCCCGAATATCAAATGGCGGCAAATAGCCGGAATGAGAGATGTCCTGATTCACGATTATTTCGGGGTCAACATTAAACGAGTTTGGAATGTAATCGAGTCCGATCTCGATAACCTAAAAAACGAACTCCTATCGATTATGAAAGAAATTTAACTATGTATCGCGACAAGAAAATCGCAGTTATTATATGAGGAAAAGCTCATAGCCAGAACTATCGAGACTTTGCCGGATTTCGATACGGAAATAAGATGGCGAAGGTGCGGAATTAGCTATAAATTTAATAGTTTGGGTTAAATAGAACCCATTGAGATGGAGTAATCATGTCTGTTGAACTCAAGGAAGAAGCGAAATCACTTATCGATCAATTAGACGATATATATGTCAGAGAAATGATGGATTTCATGTTATGGCTTAAAGACCGGAAGGAATGGGAAGCGACCTACGAAATAATGTCGATTACCGGGGCCGAAAGTAAATTTAGGGAGGGATTATCCGCGCTGGACAAGGGAGACAAGATTTTGCTTACTCAATTTGAGAATGAGTAATTTCAAATACGAAATATTTCTCTCCAGACCTGCCGAGAAGGATTTATGCGCTCTTCCTAATAAAGATAGGTCTCGAATTATTAACGCGCTGGGAGTTTTTGAAAAAATCCTTTTTTTGGCCCGAATATCCGCAAACTCAAGGGGCAATTTGAAGGTTCGTTTCGACTTAGAATGGGTAAATACAGGATCATTTATCGGATAATCGAAAGAGAAAAAACCGTCGAGGTTATTATGATAATCCACCGAGGCAAAGGATATTAATTCATGTTCCGCGATAAAAAAATAGCAGTTGTGATTCCCGCGTATAACGAGGAAAGGCTCATAGCTAAGACTATCGAGACCTTGCCGGATTTCGTCGATAAGATAATCGTCGTCGACGACAAAAGCAAAGACAAGACGGCGGAAATCGTCGAGCGAATAGTGAATGGCGACGAGCGAGTTATCCTGCTTAAACACGAGAAGAACCGGGGCAACGGCACCGCGAGAGCGACAGGATTTAAAAAATGTCTCGAACTCGACATCGATATCGTTGTTACGTTGGACGGCGATAACCAGATGGACCCGGACGACATGGCGGCTCTTCTCGATCCGATCGTCGATGGTCGTGCCGATTTCACAAAGGGCAACCGCCTCGTCACCGGCGAGGCATGGAAGAAGATCCCGCACATTAGGTATCTCGGCAATTCCGCATTAACTTTTATGACCAAGATCGCCAGCGGATATTGGCAGGTTACAGATTCGCAATGCGGATATACCGCCGCGACAATCAAAGTCTATAAAACTATTCCGTTGGATAAAATTTATTCCGATTACGGTGTTTTCAACGATTTACTCGTTACGTTGAATATCTTTAATTTTCGCGTTATGGATGTGCCGGTTGCGCCGATTTACGGCATCGGCGAGAAAAGCGGAATGAAACTGCGTAAGGTGCTTTTCTATATGCCTTTTCTCATGCTTAAACTTTTCATTCGCAGAATGGTGCAGAAATATATCATCCGGGATTTCCACCCGCTGATCTTCTTTTATGCCTTCGGGGGATTCCTGTTTCTGCTGGATATCCCGCTTATCGTGCGCCTTCTTTATTATTGGATAATTACGACGCACATCCCGAAGATTAACGCGCTCGCGATACTCTTCTGCACATTCATGGGGATGCAGTCGATCCTTTTTGCCATGCTGTTCGACATGGAAGCCAACCGGGAATTGAAAGGGTAAAAAGATAGCAATATATCAAATATCCTTATAATGAGATAAACTAAAGGTAGTATTTATGGAATATGCAATAGCACTGAAAAAGACAGATGATGGTTATTCTGTTTGGGTTCCGGGACTTCCCGGATGCTGGTCTCAGGGGAAAACCCGCGAAGAGGCGGTTTTTAATATAAAGGACGCTATCGCACTTTATATTGAGGTCGCGAGGGAACTTGCAGGCAGTGAAGCCGAAATGATCGAGGTGGCTATTGCCTAAACTGCCCGGGATTTCTCATATTCGAGCAGTGAAAGTATTCGAGAAAATCGGTTTCCGTATCATGCGGCGGAAAAAGCACATTGTGATGACCGACGGAAAGCGGATTCTCGTTATCCCGCGAGCAAACCCGATAAACTCTTTCACTATGGCAGGTATCGTTGCCGATGCAGGGATAACTGTCGAGCAATTTAAGGACCTGTTGTGATAACGAAACTCGCCATGCTGTTCGATATGGAAGCCAACCGGGAACTGAAAGGATAAATAATCTCCGAAAAGAAGAATATCGCTTTATTTCCGGCGCATCCCGCACAAATATGGATTTTAAAGCAAGTTGCCGAAGGACTTAAGGATTACGCAAATATCGCATGGGTGATTCGAGACAAAGATATATCTCTGAAATTGGCGAAGCTTCTTGGAATCGACTACGAGACATTTTCAAAGGCCTCGACAGGTTATACCGGCAACGGAATCGAGATTCTCAAAAACACCGCCAAAGCGATTTCTTACATTAGAAAAAACAATATCGATATTTGGGTCTCAAAATACGGCGCGGCGCACATCGCCTCGTGGCTTACTCGGAAGAAATCCATAGCTTTTATCGATGACGATATCGAGTTGGTTCCCCTCGTGGCCTGGACGAGTTTCCCGTTTGCGAAAAAGATTATTGCGCCCGAAGTCACAAGGACAGGAAGATTCGATAAAAAAACAATCCGTTTTAAAGGAAATTTCGAACTGTTCTATCTTCATCCTAAGAGATTCGCGCCGGATACAGCTATATATAACGATCTCGGAATTAATAGAAACGATAAGTTCGCGGTTATCCGACTTTCGGCTTTGACGGCTCATCACGATATCGGGAAAAAAGGAATAAGCCAAAAACTTCTGGATGGCGTATTAGACGTCGTCAAAGATCGAATGCATGTTTTTATTACCAGTGAGAAGCCTCTCGACTCAAAATTCGAAGAATTCAGGATGCCGATTCCGCCCCATAAAATTCA
>JAGLDC010000045.1 GCA_023145965.1 bacterium
GCCCTCCCGCGTGGAGATATTCGACCTCGCTGGGCGGCGCGTGGCGGAATTGCCCTCACCCTCGGTCCCTCTCCCAGAGGGAGAGGGAGGTGGTTCCTTCTCCCTTTGGGAGAAGGTGGCCGAAGGCCGGATGAGGGCCGAATTTATCTGGCAACCGGATGCCGCCATCGGTTCGGGCATCTATCTCGTCCGCGCACGGACGGCCGGTAAATCGCTGACGAAACGGGTTGTGTATCTAAAATGAAAAAGACTACGAAATTTTGTAGGGGAGGGCCTCTGTGCCCTCCCGAAATTACAAGACGCGGCACCGGCGTCGTAGTATATCTGAGATAAGCGCTACCGAAGGGAATCCAACAGCTCAATTCCTAACCACTTCGATTCTAACGAAGCTTCGTAAAGCCAATCATAATAATATTTATATTTTCCCTTTGACAAATCCAATTGTGCGCGTATATTCACATTAGAAGATTGTAAATATACAACAAATACACAGAAATAGGTAAAATGGAATCGAAAAAACTTTATAATCGAATCGGGCTACTAAGACAGGAGAGAGGAGTCTCGCGGAAAGAACTCGCCGAAGCTATCGGCGTTAACTACCAAACCGTAGGCTATCTCGAACGCGAGGAGTATAACCCGAGTTTGGGCCTCGCATTCCGAATTAGCGAGTTTTTCGGTCTGCCGGTCGATTTCATCTTCTCGACCGAACCGATGAAACCGCTCAGCGAAGAACTTTTCAAACTTAAAAAAAAAAGAGGTGACGACTAATGCGAACGAATCTATCAAAATCGGCAAGGCGCGCGGGGATCATTGTCAATTATCTGGCGCTTCTTGTTACAATCGTGATACCGGAGATTATCAGAAGAATTGAAATTCCTACGTGGATTGCCGCTGCCACGCTATCGGGTGCGATTTTCATTACAGCAATATCATACTATATCGTCTATCATCGGACGGGATTGTGGAGTTTCGTCCATAGAAGTTTCGATAAATACGATGAGCGCGAGGCCGGGATCGCCCTTAACTCGCTCCGAATCGGTTATGCGATATTCACCGTAATTGTCCTAGCGATTATGCTCGTTTACTCCGTGACCGAGATTGCGGTGAACGTGGTTTTAGTCGCCGGATTGATTTTCGCGGCGCATGTGTTACCGGCATCGGTAATCGCATGGACTGAAAGCATAATTCCCGAAAATTGATCAATTTAATGAGGAAACATAATGAATGAAACGGACAATTTCACAATCGACACGCAAATCGGCTATTATCCTGAATTATATCATGCTTATTCTATTTCTTGCATCGTTTATATGGGCGACAAACTCAAGCTCGAACACCGCCACGATAATCCTATCGATACTTTTCGCGGCGACGCTTCGGCAGGCTCACCGACCGGCGAGGCGAAGATATTACCAAACGGGTGGTTTATTTGAAATAAAGACAACGGCGCGACCTCCTCGCTGACGAAAACGGACGAATACAACGGCTCGATCCCCCGAACGAATGCTCCGACAGACAGGAAAAACACTCGCACGGAGGCAAAAGGTAGATTCGATGACAGGTTTTGGCCGGTTTAGGGCATTTGCGCCGAAAAGGAGGCAAATATGGTTGGTTTTATGTCGAAATAGAATGGCAACGCGGAAGCCTCGAAAAAGCCCCTTGCTAAAAAAACCAAACCGTATTAAATTGTCTGCAGCAAAATTGAATAATGGGAGAGGGAATATGTCCAAGGTCGCAATTGTTAAAGACGAACTCGCAAAACTCGAAGCCACCCGCGACACCACCGACGCCGAAATCGAAAAACTCGTCTATGACCTCTATAACCTCACCGAGGATGAAATCGCAATCGTGGAGGGTTCCGCGGGATGAAAATAAAGAACGACATAACCACCAAAGAACTCAAAGCCATTCAGGAGGCGATGAAGTGAATCCTGTATTAACTAACATCATCGCGATTATTCTTACAGCAGGAGTAACCTATTATTTCACTGCACTCCATTTTCGCAAGCAGAAGCGCTATGAATTTAGTCAACGGCGCCTCGACGAGTTATACGCGCCATTTTATGGCTATAGTAAAAAAATTAGAGTTAATGCCAAATTTCGTGTCAAAGCTAGTAAAGCATCTGAAAAAACGTGGCGCGAAATCTGTAAAAGTAACCCGCAACCGTCCATTGACCACGATAAAGATTTCGAACCTTACAAGCGCCAGATAGAGGATGAAAACAAGCGTTTTAACGAAGAAGATATTCCGGCATACGACGCAATGCTCGACCTTCTTAAAACGAAAAACCAATTTGCATACCATTCAACTTTAAAATGGTTCGACCAGTTCGCTGAATTCGTTGCTCATTTGCATCGTCGTCTACCGGCAAAAACCCTCAAGGAACTCGATATTTCAGAAGAACCTCTTTTCGATTTCTATTCAGAGGTCAAGGAGCGATACAATCAATTGAAACTAAAACTATCGGGGGATAAAAAGGAATAATAAAAACCCTATAAACCCGACGACCTGACGAAGAAGGGGCAGGACTCCAAGCGCGACGGGTCGAACAATGCCCTTCGACAGACTCAGTGACCGAAGAGTAGAAAAGGGCAAGACGGGACCGAAAAAGAAAAAATAAGCGTTAGTTATAAGAAATGATTTTGGAGGGGGGAGAATCCCCCCTGTCCCCCTTATTAAGGTGGTGACAAGCGGAACGATGATGGGGGGATAAAATTGCAGAAGATTGCTGTGTCGCCGGTTTCCGCTCGCAATCTGGTTCGAGGATAAAACCGTAACTACGGCTAAATCCCTAAAAACGAAAATATACTCCCGCGTGTAGCGTGGGAATAACAAGAAAGAGAGAATCTAATAATGACACAACAACTATTAACTGTTGGCGTAATTGGAAAATCACTGAAGGAAAACGAAAAACGAGTAGCAATTCATCCGGAACATATTAAACGTATTCAAAAGAAATTACGAAAACAAATTACTTTTGAAGAAGGATATGGGTTGAGATTTGGAATGGATGATAAAACCTTGGCCAAATTATCATCGGGACGAGTTGCTTCGAGAGACGAAATTCTTAATAACTTCGATTGTGTGATTATGCCTAAACCTCTGGTAGAAGATTTATCTGAAATTCGTGAAGGCGCGATTATCTGGGGATGGCCGCATTGTGTTCAACAGAAAGAAATTACCCAGGTATCAATCGAAAAAAAGTTGACACTCATTGCATGGGAAGAAATGTTCGCATGGAGTCAAACAGGCGATAAGAATATGCATATATTTTACAAAAATAATGAAATTGCCGGCTATGCAGGAGTAAGCCATGCATTAAGTCTGATGGGAATTAACGGGTATTATGGAAAATCAATGAAAGCTATGGTACTCGGTTTTGGATCGGTTAGCCGCGGAGCAGTTTATGCATTACAAGGTCAAGGATTTCGGGATATCACAATTTGTACTCATCGATTATCAACACAAGTTCAAGATCAATCACCTAGTGTATTGTTTAAACAAACGGTAAGTGATGACTTAGGAAACTTGCATATACTTGAATCTAATGGGAATGTCCTACCAATTGCAGAAGTATTATCTGATGTGCAAATAATTGTTAATGGTATTCTACAAGACAGCGATAATCCAAAAATGTTTGTGTCAGCAATCGATGCTCCTAAATTGATGAAAAGGACTCTTATCATTGACATAAGTTGTGATAAAGGAATGGGATTTTGGTGCGCACAACCCACATCCTTTGAGAATCCAATAATAGAAGTCGATGGTAAGTTTTATTATGCGGTTGACCACAGCCCAAGTTATTATTGGGATTCTGCCACCTGGGAAATCTCGAATGCACTGCTCCCATTTTTACCCGTTGTTATTGGCGGACCAAAAGAATGGGCGAAGGACGATACGATTTCGAGAGCAATAGAAATACGCAAGGGAGTAATTCAAAATCCAAAAATCCTTTCATTCCAAAAACGAGCGAAAGAATATCCGCACCTAATTCGGTAGTTCGAGCCGGTCGTGGCCGAAAGGATTTGAAATCGTCGACCACCTCATAGCCCCGCCCTCGCAATAAACCAAATGGTGGGAATGGGGGAGATTGTGGAGGGGAAATTTGAGGGGAGAAGAAATGTCCAAGGAAATAAAGCCCATTACAAAGATAGCGGTCTTCAAGAAAAAGGAAATCCGCAAAGCGATTCACGACAACGAATGGTGGTTTTCTGTCGTCGATATCGTCGCAGTGTTGACCGACAGCGCTAACCCAGGAGCATACTGGAGAAAGCTCAAACAACGACTCAGAGAGGACGGAAGTGAAGTCGTGACATTTTGTCACGGGTTGAAATTGGAAGCGCCCGACGGCAAAATGCGCGAGACCGACTGCGCCAACACCGAGTCAATGTTTCGCATTATTCAGTCGATACCGTCGCCCAAAGCCGAGCCGTTCAAGCGGTGGCTGGCAAAGGTCGGCTATGAACGCGTGCAGGAAATCGAGGACCCGGAGCTTGCCACGAAACGCACGCGCGCAATATACAAGGCAAAAGGCTATCCCGACGACTGGATCGAAAAACGGATGCGCGGAATCGCAATTCGGGAAGAGCTCACCGATGAGTGGAAAAAACACGGTGTCGAGGAGGCTGCCGAATACGCGATTTTGACAGCGGAAATCTCGAAAGCGACATTCGGCCTAACTCCGAACGAATATAAAAAGCTGAAAAAAATCGAGCGCGAGAACCTGCGCGACCACATGACCGATCTCGAACTGATTTTCTCGATGCTCGGCGAGGCATCGACCACGCAAATAACAAATACCGAGGACCCCGAAGGATTCGACGAGAACAAGCAAGTCGCGCGGCGCGGTGGGAACGTCGCGGGGGTAGCGCGCAAAAAGCTCGAGGAGGAAACGGGCAAACCGGTTGTAACCGGTGAAAACTACCTCGACTCCGGCGAGAACACGGCATTGCCGGAAGAAGCGGACTAAGCGACTTTTATCTTGAAACTTGAAATGAAAACGACAACCACGTTCCACCGCATAGTCTCCATCCCCGCCCTCGCAATAAACCAAATGGCGAGAATGGGGGAGATGGCGGAGGGGGAGATATAAAGGGAGGAAAGAATGGCAACTGAAATTAAAACATGGCAAATCGTAAACGGAACCTTGCAACAAGTTGAAACGACTTTACAATCAGAAAAAAGGACAGAACCATATGATTTCGAGCCCTGGATATTGTCTAATCCTGCTATTTTAGGGACAGATATAGCAATAATAGGAAATCAGGTTACATCAAAAGCCGGGAAAATTGATATTTTAGGGATAGACAGCTCCGGTAATATTGTGATTGTAGAATTAAAACGAGGAGAGCTTTATAGAGATGTTTTCGCACAAGCTGTTGACTATGCCTCTGATGTTAGTAAATGGACTGTAGATAAATTAAGTGAAGTATGTCTCGAAAAATCAGATAAGACCTTGGACGAGTTATTTAGCGATTGTTTCCCTAATATAGAGCTTGAAAACATTAACATCAATAGCACTCAAAGAATAATAATCGTTGGTTTCTCAATAGAATCTTCTTTGGAACGTATGATAGAGTGGATGTCGGATGAGTTTGGAGTCAATATCAATGCGATCATTCTTAAATATATCAAAACAAATTCTGGCGATGAAATATTGGCAAAAACATCTATTATATCTGAACAATTAGAAAAAGAAAGAGTCCATAAACAGAAGAAGTTTATCATTCCAATGTCAGATGAACCCGGACAGCACGATGATGAAGAATTAAAAACACTACTATCTCGATATTTAAGAAAAAATGCAATTACTAACAAACGTATCAGGGACATATTGTTACCAGCTTTACTTAAAAAGAAAAAAGTAACACGAGAAGAACTAAAAGAGGAGTTAATAAAACACGAACCAAACTGTAAACCCGAAAAAGTAGGTTTCTATATTACTCCGATTTCCGGACAACTTGGTATGGAAAAAAACGATTTTTTAAGGCAGGTAATAGCTTATGAATATCCAAACAATGACTGGGAAAAGGATAACTTTTCGATAATAGACGAGAAACGGCAATTAATAGAAGAAATATTGATTGAATTAGAACAGAATAATTAAGGAGGTTTAAACTAAACGCACGCCTCCCTCGTCGGCGGGGTGGTATAAGGATTGGAGTTGCGAGATGCCTTTTTTCATTGCTGTCGGTTTCAACCGACGGGGGAGGGTGGAGGTGAGGGCAATGCCGGCGACGTTGGCGCGGGGGTGGCGATGGCGCGCAATTTGCCTTTGCAAATTTCGTGACATCGAGGTGGGCGGGCGAAATATAATAATCAAAATTCCTTATCGACCGTAGCAAAAATCGTGACAACGATTGATAGGATAAAAACGACTCGTTAAATTTCTTTGCCCTAGGTTGGTTATTCTGTAAATTTAGAGCTAAATGAAAGGAAATAAATGATAGATTTAAGAAGCGATACAATAACCCAACCATCGATGGAGATGAGAAATGCTATGCGTTCAGCGCTTGTTGGCGATGATGTCCTCGGAGACGACCCTACAGTTTTAGAACTCGAGCAAAGAACTGCAGAAATTCTTGGGAAAGAGGCAGCCATATATACCCCATCGGGAACTATGGCTAACCAAATTGCAATACGCGCATTGACCAATCCCGGAGATGAGGTTATATGCGATGAAACAGCGCATATATATAATTACGAGGCTGGAGCACCAGCAGTAATATCTGGTGTTATATTGAAGCTTTTATGTGGTGAGCGTGGTGTTTTTACTGCAAAAAAACTCGAAGAAACCCTGCGTCCGAAAAATGTTCATTTTGCTCCTGCAAAATTGGTAGTGCTTGAAAATACATCAAATAGAGGATGCGGTAGAATATGGCCTCTAAATAACATAAAAGAAATACAAGCTTTATGCAAAAATAGAGGAATAAAACTCCATCTCGATGGCGCACGTCTTTGGAATGCTTCGGTAGCAAGTGGAATATCTGAAGCTGAATATGCCGAGTATTTCAATACAGTAAGCGTCTGCTTTTCCAAGGGCCTCGGGGCACCGATTGGCTCGGTTTTAGCGGGTGATACAGATACTATCGAACACGCCAGAAGAATTCGTAAAATGCTTGGAGGTGGGATGCGTCAAGCCGGTATAATTGCCGCCGGCGCGCTTTACGCGCTTGAAAATAATAGATCTCGCCTTAAAATAGACCACGCGAACGCAAAACACCTAGCTGAGGGGATTAGTCAAATTTGCGGTATCTCTATAAATCCTGCTATTGTCGAGACAAATATAGTTATATTCGGTGTCGATACTATGCCTTCAGAGGAACTTCGCTTTAAACTAGAGGAACGGGGTGTTCGTATGTTAACTACTTCTCCTTCAAATCTTCGAGCAGTAACAAATCTTATGGTTAATTCAAGTGATATAGAATCTTCAATTCAAGCTGTTGAAAAAGCAATGAGTTCTTGATTGTTGAATCAATTGGGTAGATAGACTTCCATCTGCTGAGTGGTTTTGTGATAAATTGCATAACCTCGATATTCAAGATCATCAAGGCAATCAACTCCAGATCTTCGAGTGCTAATTACAGAAATTAAAGTCTATTAGTCATTAACATTATCTTCTGGCGTATTCGCAAACTGAAAGTAATTCACATTCTCGACATTTGGGTTTATGAGGTCGGCATATCTTTTTACCAAGATCGATTATTTCAAGATGAAGATTCATCATGAGATCAGGTGAACAGACTTCGGTCATTGATCTCTGGATTTTGATTGCAGCTGTTCCCTCTGGAAAAAAGCCTATGCGAGAGAGTATCCTTCTAATGTGGGTATCCACCGGGAAATAAGGTGCTCCACGATGAAACAACAAGAATACAGCGGCTGTCTTTTCTCCAATTCCATCGCGCTCGACAAGCCATTGGAAGGCTTTTTCCGTTGAAATATCTAAAAGGAAATCTGCGGAATAAGCAGCGGTTCGTTCGTGTATAGCATCGAGTAAAGCTTTAATTCGCGGTGCACGTTGGTTCATCATGCCAGCGGGTTTGATAGCTTTAACAATTTCGTCTAGCTTCGCTTTGGCAACGCTTTCCCAACTATCGAAACAATTCAACAGTTGCGCATATCCGATATCACGATTATGGTCGGAGGTATTCTGTGACATAAGTCCCGCAATTAACGCGCCCGTGGTGCCCCCCTCTCGGGGGGGCATATGTGCGTTGCCGATTCTGTCTTGAAGTAGTATTGAGATTTTTTTTATATTCTTTTTAGACAAGCGAAACATTATCCACCTTAACAAATATAGCCTCAGCAGAGGCAGATTTTTCTAAATTTTGCAAGATTATTTCGCCTTCGGCTGTGTAATAACGAGGCTTATAAACGGTCCATTTCTCAGTGAGCATGTATATTTCCAAAATTAATACCTTTTTTTAAATCGCACTTTTAGCGTGGTTGTTAGATAATATTTTTTCTGAAGATTTTATCCAGATATGCAAAATATCTCTCCCAAAATAGCCTGTAATATGGATTTTTATGTCCATTTTGATCTACCCTGATTATCCTTGAATTCGAAAGAAAGGCTGAGACCACATTCATTCTTTAGCCCACACACGAAGCAGCCTTTGTAATTGCGTATGTTTTCCCATTCCTGCATGTGTATTAAGATAGACATTAGTATTTATTGAGTCAATGAAAAAAAACTCATACCTATTAACATTTTAACTTGACTTATAGCTTACAATAAGTTATTAATCCTTTTGAAAAAACAGTATTAAGGAGTTCACAATTGGTCAAGTGGTTTTCATTAATTATTATTATTCCTATTATAGTTGTTTTCTGTAGTTGCACAGAAAAACCAATCGATCCTCCTAGTCCTAATCCAGATTCGAGCGCTTTCAATATTGAAATTCTGCGCCCTTGGGAAGGTGATACAGTATTTGAAATGTTGAAGATAATTGCCGAGGCTGATACAGAGCTTGATTATGTCCAAATTGTTATAGATACTTTAATTAGAATTGATAGCTTAAAGCCATTTATATCCACATTTGATGTATCTCTTTTTGAATCAGGGAATTATAATGCTGTTGTTACCGGATTCATGGGTTCTGTAAGTGAATCCGCTAAGGTTGAAGTAATCATAGAAAACACACACTGCGATTCTCTCGAACCAATCATAATAAATGGAATTGAGATATCAGAACATAAAGCCTTCAGAAGCCAAGCTGGATGTGTACTCGCGCTTTATATGAACAGCATGGGTTTAACCGATCCGAATTGTCTTAATGGCATTGAAGAGTATAGTCTAACGCTTAAATGGCTTTACTTGCATGGCAACGAATTAACTTCGCTAGATATCTCTCCGCTGCAAGGTTTTACTTCACTCGAATTAATAAAGCTAGATAATAACAACCTCGAATCTCTAGACCTTTCCCCTTTAATGAATTTACCTAGTTTCGAAGTCCTCCAAGCTAGTAATAATAATCTTGATAGTATAGATCTTTATCCTCTTTCAACTTGCAGAAAATTAAGTAACATCGATATATCCTACAATGAATTAAGTGCATCAGATTTCACATGTTTTAATCAATGTAGTGAATTGAAATACATGGACTTAAAAGGTAATTGTTATACTAGTATGGATTTGACTTTTCTTTCTAATTGCATTCGACTTCAAGATTTAGACCTAAGTGAAAATCAAATTGAAAACCTAAATCTTGACCCCTTGGCTGATCTAATTAGGTTGGAGAATCTTTTGTTGAGCAATAACTCAATAGAATTAATTGATCTCGACGCTCTAAGGAATTGCTCTAAGCTCTATCAACTCGACCTAAGTTATAATTCCATAGATAGCATAGATTTAGAACCTTTATATAACCTCAGGGAATTGGAAATACTCAAGCTGTGGGTCAATAATTTAGAGGTTGTCAATCTAGACCCATTATCAACCTGTGAGAATATTAAGGAGATATATCTCAGTAGAAACGAGATAGACTCTATTATTCTAGATCCGCTCGCCGACTGTTTAAAGCTTCAAATCTTCCAGATTGGAGTTAACAACCTCAGAAGCATCGATCTCACGCCTCTATGGGACCTTGAAGAGCTAGAAGAGATATGGGTTAATTACAATCCTTTCGATACAGCAGCTTGTCTCGGAGTTTGTGCCTTTCAAGATGCTCATTCACATATTGCGGTTGTGACTGACTGCGAGTGCAATTAACGCATGCTTGACATCTCCGCTTTTTGGGTTATTTTACATCGAGTTTGGAGGTATTTATGAAGATAAACACTCTTATAGTCGGTGCTGAACAGCTATTAACCTTTGATGAATATGGCGGTATGGTCGCATTACACGGCCATAAAATGCGCGATATTGGCATTGTTGAAAAAGGTGCAGTCGCAATATCTGGGAACGATATAGTCGCATATGGAGAAACACTAGACCTTCTTTCCGAATTGGAAATAGACGGCGATACTCGAATAATCGATGCAAAGGGAAAAATAGTTACTCCGGGGCTTGTAGATTCACACACACATCCGGTTTTTTCTGGGACGCGAGAAAAAGAATTCTCTATGAGAATTCAGGGGAAATCATACATGGAAATAGCCGCTGCAGGCGGCGGAATACTGAATACTGCAAGAAGAACGCGCCAGACATCGCGCGAGCAAATGGCACACGATGCCAATCGGTATCTTGCATGGATGCTCGGTTTTGGTATCACTACAGCTGAGGCTAAATCAGGTTACGGCCTCGATTTTGATACAGAAATGGCTATGCTTCAAGTTATTCGGTATCTCGGTCAAACCGGCAAACTCGACCTTGTGCCTACATTTTTAGGCGCCCACGAGATACCCGAAAAATATCGCCCGGACCGTGCCGACGAGTATGTTGATATTGTTTGTAATGAAATGATCCCAAAGGTAGCCGAGGGAGATTTAGCCAAATTCTGCGATGTCTTTTGTGAGCATAAAGTGTTCGATATTGAACAGACAAGAAAGATTTGTCTCAAAGCTAAAGAGCACAAACTTGGCATAAAATTACACGCCGATGAGATCGAACCTATGGGTGGCACCGAGTTGGGAGTTGAATTGGGAGCAACTAGCGTCGATCATATAATCGAAGTTTCACCCTTAGGTATAGAGAGATTAGCTAGTTCTAACACGGTGGCGACCTTACTTCCGGGAACATCACTATTCTTGAATAAGGGTAAATTCGCACCCGCGAGAGATCTTATCGAAGCTGGGGCGATAGTTGCGCTTGCTACCGATTTCAATCCCGGGAGTTCCCCAACCGCAAATTTACCTTTAATAATGAGCCTTGGATGTATCTCTATGAGAATGACCCCTGAGGAAGTATGGTCTGCGGTTACTATTAATGCAGCTTTTGCAATAGGTATAGGAGACAAAATAGGCTCCATCACACCCGGAAAACAAGCCGACCTGACAATCTGGAATGTCGAAGATTATCAACAGGTTCCTTATTTTTACGGTGTCAACCTTGTGGATACAGTAATAAAAAATGGGCGTATTGCGCTTAAGAGATGAAGATTAAATTTTTACCATTATTGTTTTTAGTGCTTTTTTGCGCTTGTTGGTATAGCTTCACTTTGAGGCCTTATCCCGATATTGAAACGGTCTTCGTAGAACCTTTTACAAACCAAAGCGACAGATATGAGCTTTCCACCGATATAACAGAGGGGCTTATTAGCGAGTTGAACTCGAACTCCCTTTTGAAATTATCCAACAGGGAAAGCACCCATTCGATATTATCGGGTGAGGTGAATTATTTTAATATTGAAGCTTATACTTATACCTCCGGCGAAGAACCAGTCGATTACCGAGTTACGATTCGAGCGAAAGTAAGATTCGCAAAAGCCGGATCAGAGCAAGCCTTCTGGGATTCGACCCTTGAAGGTTTCGCCACTTATCCTTTAGATGAATCGACCAAATCGGAATCTCAAGCTATAAACGAAGCCGTTTTTATGCTTATTGGTAGGATAGTAGATAGGCTTCGCACAGGATAGACCCCTTTTTTGGGCTTGACAGCAAGGGCTTCGAATTCTATAATTTGCACACGAAAAGCCGAAGTGGCGGAATTGGTAGACGCGCTAGGTTCAGGGTCTAGTATCCTTATGGATGTGGGGGTTCGAGTCCCCCCTTCGGCAAAAATTGAGGACGGGTTTCGGCCCGTCCTTTTTTATGCTATTTATTCTCGCCCACGGAAGCGAATCGGCGAAGCCGTTGAGCACGTCATCCGACCGAGTCTCCCCTTCGGCAAAGGCATAAAACCGGCTTTAACGCCGGTTTTTTTATGGCTAAACTTTAATTATACATGATAAGTTATAGAGTTTAATTTGCTATTAAACGATTTTGCAATATAAAATGAATATTAATAATTAATTGATGTTCTGTAAGTTATCAGTATCTATTGATATATAACATAAGATAAATATAAATAACTAGTTATAATTTAACATGTTATTTACTAATTAACTATTGGGGTCTTCTTAATTGGTTCTTGCAATTCGATTTTTAAATTTTCGAGTTTATCATCTACAGTAGGCCTGGGAGCACTTATCGAAGACGGCGCTGGATTAGAATAATCGATTTGCGGCTTATCGACAGGTCCAATCTGAATCAATTCTTCGGCTTTTATAACACGCTTGAAGCGATAATCCTCGAAACCGGCTCTTTTTGCGACAACGCGCCAATCGAAGGTTGCGTTCGATTGGCCACTGCCAAGCTCGACAACCTCAAAACCACTCTGTTTTTTTACAACAGCGAGGCCGTTGCAGTTTGGATCTGTAAGCTGAACGAAGACTTTGATAGGGTTGTCCTTGTCGATTGTGACGATGCTCAAGAAATCTTTGGGTAATTCGACATAAGTCTTGCCATTATCAAGTTGTCCATCGCCGAAATCCTCGAACCAAATCTCCGGTGATTCCTGGCAATAAACAGCGCGATAGCCATCTTTAGTTTTTAATATTGCAGATTTAGTCCCATCCACAAAAAAATCTGTAGTAACACGAACGTCGCCGGTAAAATAACCACCCCAATCCGATGCGATTGTTTCGCAACTACCGAAAACACCTACATCAACACCACTTGAATAATCGTTTGCATAACCTACAACTCCTTTATTAGCCGAAGTAGTGCTGTTACCTTCTCCTTGAATACCGGTTTTTCCTATGGCAACCATACCGTAGCCGCTGGTTTCATCGTCGCTTGTTCCGTAAACGCCATAGGTGCCGGCTGTTTCGTCGCCCCAACCGAAAACACCAATATTATCGCTATATCCAACAACTCCAGAACCGTCTATAATGCCTCCGGGGAGGACAAGATCGCTTTCCGCACCATGGATACCCACACCTTCGGTATCGGATGTTCGCCCGATTATCGCGTAACTATCGTCATCATCGCTAGAAGAGTGTCCGAAAATACCTACATTCGTGCCGTTACCATTAATCGCGGAGCCAGCATTAAGAATAGTAATGTCATCACGAGAACCCATAAGGCCGAGAATCGCGGTGCCAGAATCGGCGTAGTTGATACCGTAAACAGCAAAACCAAGAGCGACAATAGAATCGGATACATTCTCATGAATGCCGGTCGAACATGTTGCGAAAACTGCGTAATTATATCCACTCGTTGTATTCGAGTTGCTCCTAGCACGAATTGCTAAACCTTTCTCATTGTATGTTTGTGCAAAAAGACCCCATGAGCTGGCAGAAGTATCTCCTATGAATGAGCCTCCGATGTCTTTTGAAAGACCTGTTACGGCCGTGCCTTGATACCAACTTCCGGCAAAGCCTTCAGAGACGCCGAATACCGCACCGCTTTTGTCACTGCCATATCCATATACACCCCACGATACTGTATCTGAACTGGCAAAAAAGCCACCAGAACACATATATGCGTTGCTTGTGCCATAAACACCATCGGTTCCAGAACCAAAGCCAAGCACACCTGCCCCCAATCCGTAGGAACTAACCCCTAAAACTCCAACTGATTTTGCTCCACCATCGCCGTAAACCCCGGCAAAAGTGCTATCGTCGGTTGTTCCGGAGAGAGCGTAGCCATCTTCGGAGGTTATATATAATCCACTGTCGGCACAGTCCCAGTTTTCATTGCAATGCGTATGACCATCGGTGGCAAAGTAATTTGAATCGTGGCCGTCGATGAAATCAGCATCGAGGCCGGAAGTTGATCCTTGCGGGCTAACATTAATAGTGATTTCACCTAGAGATTCGCTAATACCTATATTCAGTCCGGCATTGACATCTTCAGGACGAAGATAGCGAGCATCGGCATAATCTCGATCCATCACATCGTCACCGGAGTCAGGGGTTCCAGTTAACGCTATCCTCCCGTTTACATACAATTTTTCCAATGGCGTTGTCGTTCCTATTCCAACATTGCCAGTGACAGCCGAATAGATATTGCTTCCTGAAACCACCCAATCTCCATCGTCTCCACCGCTACCAGAACCTATATCGGTCCAGCTTCCACTAAAATTCCTAAACTGAAGTGTTCCTGAATTGTCGCGAAAGCCATAGCCCGATGAACCATCAGCATCGTCGAAATTAATATACGAGCTGTAGGAGAGTCCAATATTGCCATTGACATCGAGCTTGTGATCAGGGGAGACGTCGCCAATACCTACATTTCCGGTAGGAAGGGAATACATTGTAAGGCCACTAATTTGCCAGTCAGCATCTATAATAGAGGGGATACCCATTATGGAGTCCCAGTGAACATGTGCTGCCCAATGCGCGGAATCAGCCCAAGCTAGATAACCAATAGAGTCAATATAGCCGATTGAGTCAATATAAGAAATAGAATCAATATAGGATATGGAATCGATGTATGTTATTGAGTCTATATAAGAGATAGAGTCTATATAGGAAATCGAATCGACATATGTAACCGAATCTATAAAATTTACATAGGATACACCCTCGACGCTATCCGCCCAGATTGCTCGATAGGCATAAGCTACCGGCGATAGGGGATTTCTGGGAGTTAGAAACTCATCGAGTGCATCGATTACATCGCCATCGTCGTTTCTATCTACTTTTATTTGAACCCAATAGTTTTCATCAAAAGGCATATCAATTGCGTTTGTTTCTCCGAGTAGCACATCGAAAAGCCCTTTAGTGATATCTACACTCAAAGTTTCTGCCCAGATGGGTGTTCCTCCAAACTCGATATCATAAATAAAAAAGGCAATTTGTCGGGAGGGATCGTCAATTGCAACGCCGTCTGGATCGGTCAATTTACCCTGATAATTCAATGTGCTCGGGATTACCGCAAACACGCAACTGGATATGATTAATAAAATCCAGATCAGGTAGAAAGAAAATATTTGATTTTTGCCCACTATTTCCTCCGATTTAATGAGAATGCACTTAACCTATAATATAAATTGCTTATTAAATCCAGTCAATACTTATAATCAGTATCAAATAGATTATTTTAAAAATATGTTTTCCTTAAAAAAGCGTTTTAGATGAAAAATATTGACATCGAGGCTTCAGCGAATTAGATTCTCAATATGATTTTGTCTAGAAAAGCAAATAAGATTGCGACGCAAGTCATTTTTTTACTCGATGCTCTCCTTATTGCAGGTTCTTTTACTTTAGCCTGGTGGATGCGTTTCAAGTGGGACACTATTCCACTCGATAAACCTTTCCAATCATTCGAAACCTATTTCATGCCCATTCTTGTAGCATCGGTGATATGGCTTTCGACTTTCGGTTGGCAGAGACTCTTCAGAATAGAGTTTTCAAGGAAATGGGGCGAAGAAATATCGAAGGTCTTGAAAGCCACTATAGTAGCTGCTGTCGTTTCCATGTCTTTGACTTTCGTTTTTAAAACACAGTCATACAGCCGCTTGATGCTTGCTATAGGTATCACGCTTGTCTTCATCATTACAATAGCAGTCCATCGAATATTTATTATCACCCTGAGAAGGCTTCTCGAAAAGGGGATAGGCGTTGCCAAGAAGATCGTTGTCGGAGATGGAGAGCTTGCGAAGAAATGCGTCGAGGAAATATTGAAGGACCCGCTTATTGAAAAGGGATTTATTGGCATACTGTGCACGGAGGAATCACCTAATAAGCTCGGTTCGCCAAGTCAGCTTAAAGAAATCCTTATAAAAAATGGGATCGACGAAGTTCTTCTTGCAGAGCCAAATGTTTCAGAATCGGCTATAAGACGAATCATTTACGAATGCAGAAAGGAAAAAGCCCTTTTTGTTATGGTTCCCCAGTTTCAAGCTCTGCTCCGAGGGCGGATCGAAATAGGCAAAATAGGGGAGGTAGGTAGCATTATATTTGTTGATGTTGCTATGACAGGGTGGCAGAGATACCTTAAAAGGGC
>JAGLDC010000046.1 GCA_023145965.1 bacterium
CCAATCGAGGAACCTGTGGCTGAAGTTGCCGAGGAAGAGGCAGACTCCGAAGCAGAGAAGCCTAAGGAGGAGACTGACGACCAGGTTTCCGAAGACAAAGAATAACCCAAAAACAAACGAAGAATTGAGCGAATGCACGATTCGGCGTTGACAATACACGCAATCAGGAATATTCAATTTCGAATATTCCTGATTGTATATTTTTCCTTTTCGTTAATTGCTTTTGCGATAAGCCCTTATTCTGCGCGCCTGTCTGGGATATGGAGGCAAGGCTCGAATCAATCCAACGCTACCGAGGTATCGGCGGAATTGATGTATAAACTGATAGATGAACCAAAATTAGAGCTATCTTTCAGGTCTGCATATGCTAGATTTGCGCCCGATAGCGGAGATAATTCAGAATATTTAACACCACAGGTTGTCTTCAGGCTTTCCCGCCATCTTTTGAAGCACTCACAAGTTTTTGCGGATTGCGGAATAGGCTATTCGATACCTTTGAGTGAACAAAACGAATTTGAAGGTTTTTCCATTCCCATCGATTTGGGTATTTCATGGAAACCTATTCCTATAATCGATATGGAATTTTTTATGTCGCTTGTTCCGTTTCTTATATCAGATAACGAAACGGATTATTCTTCGTATGGTGGCGGCATAGGCTTTGTGTATCATTTTGGTTTCAAGGATTGTGATAAGGACTGGGTTCCAGACGAGATCGATACTTGTCAATATTCACCTAAAAATTCAAAAGTTGACGCGATGGGGTGTGCATATGATACCGATGGTGATGGAGTGTTTGATGGTCTAGATAAATGCCCAGATACACCATGGACAGCTTTTGTCGATGAGCTGGGATGCCCTCGAGATTCTGATAATGATGGTGTTTTTAATGGTGTGGATAGATGTCCCGATACACCGGGCGATATCGAAGTCGATAGTTCAGGATGTCCGAAAGATTCGGATGGTGATGGTGTTCCTAATTATCTAGATGAATGCCTGAACACACCTCACGGAGCTTTGACCGATGAGAAGGGCTGTTCGAGGGACTCCGATGAAGACGGCGTTTATGACGGTATCGATCAATGTCCGCAAACTCCAAGCGGTTTTGTTGTAAATTCTCTTGGATGCCCCTTCGTTACTCCAGTGGAATTGGAGGAAGTCCGGGATGCTTACGAATCCAGTTTGAATATTAAAGCCTCTGCGATGCAAAAACTCGATAATATTGCAGAAAGATTAAGAGCATATCCATTCAGAATTGTTGAAATAGGAGTTTATACAGATAGTGAAGGTAGTTTTACATATAATATTAACCGAGGAATGCGTGTTGCAGAGAAAGTAAAGGAAATTCTAATTGCGAGAGGTGTTTCAGCGGAACAACTCGTATTAAAAGGATATGGAGAAGTCGATCTCATATCACCAAATTCGACAGTCGATGGCCTAAAACAGAATAGGCGTATTGTGTTTAGATATTTGAATAATTATTAGTTATTTTATTAAGCGAATGATTTCATCTTTATTTTCGCACGAAAAGGAGGAAAAATGAAAAAAATAATGTTCTTTTTGTTTCTAACTCTAATAATAGTTGCTAGTATTTTTGCAGAAGAAGTTCTTTATAAATTTTCAGCAGGCCCGAGTGGCGGTATAGTAAAAACTGGGGGTGTCTATGATTATTGGGCGCTTGGCCAGACCTATGGTGGGACTGTGAAATTTGGAATAACAAAAGAACTCGAACTGGGGATTCAAGGGGCTTATAATTATTGTTATCCAGGAGATAATATTGATTTTTTCCCATTCCCACTTCGTAGTGCAGAAACAAAGGAATTGTTACCTCTTTCAGAATTCCATCCTCCCGGAAATGCATTTGTTGTAGTACCAGATACATCGAATCCTCGGGGATATAGGCTCGAAAGCTATCATAAAATACGTTTTTCGACAGGAACAAATAAAGATTTGCCGGTGAAACTTATTGCTATGCCTATAGAATTCTTTTTACAGTGGCGGAGTTTCACCCATACAATCTTCAATCCTTATATTCAAATAGGGGGTGGCATTCTCGCATGGAAAGCTGTAAATGATGAGACATCCGAACTTTTCGAGGTTGCCTACGAGCCGGAGGCAAGCTACGGTGACGCGCTTCCGGAAACTACCTGGGTTGAATATAAAGGCCGCCATTTCCATGCTATGCTCGGCTTTGGTTTTGAAATCTTTCCGGTAGAACAGGTTGGAATAGACCTGGGTTTTCGCGGATATTATGCATTTTTCGATGATCAGGCGGTTTTTACTCTCGATAGCCTTGTGGGTTGGGCAGAACTATCGGCTCGCTTGAATTTTTATTATGGTGGCGTTCGAGATAGCGATAAAGATGGTGTTATCGATAAGGACGACCAATGTCCACACACACCATTCGGCGCTGTAGTGGATGAATTTGGATGTCCTGTCGATTCCGATGGTGATGGCGTTTTTGATGGCCTGGATCAATGTCCCAATACGCCTCTCGGAGCAATGGTCGATGCTGGTGGTTGTCCTTCTGATGGCGACGGCGACGGCGTATATGATGGTGTCGATAAATGCCCGGATACACCCACTGGCGCAAAAGTCGATGATATAGGTTGTCCAGTAGATTCTGATGGAGATGGCGTCCCAGACCACACTGATAACTGTCCCAATACGCCGATGGGTGCTCTTGTCGATCTTAAGGGTTGTCCATTAGATGGTGATGGTGATGGTGCTTACGATGGTATCGATAAGTGCCCGAATACCCCGATAGGAACTCCGGTAAATCAGTTCGGTTGTCCGCAAACCAAGGCTGACTCTGATGGTGATGGCGTTCCAGATGATGTAGACAACTGTCCAGACACCCCAAATCCAGATCAGGCAGACTCAGATATCGACGGCATAGGTGATGCCTGCGACACGGTACCTCCTCCTTGTGAGGATGGTGACCTTGTG
>JAGLDC010000047.1 GCA_023145965.1 bacterium
AGGTATGAAAATGATGGACCTTATATGTATCTTGTTAATTTAGGAGAGGAATTTTTTGTTAATTGTAATGGTGAATGGGCCGGGGAGGATTTCCCTGTTATTTTTTGGCCTGAGGCAACCAAAGAATTTATTCTTACTACATCCCTCGGCGATGAAGACGAAGAAGGGTCAATTTATTTTATTGAATACTACAATGAGTGGATGGAGACAGGGGAGCTTCGGGAAGTCGAGACTTATTAGGTTTCAGTAGGTTATATCGAATGAAGTAAAGTTGTTTTTCGATTCTGTTGAGATAATATCGAATCCGGTCACGAATGAACTCGATGGTCCCTTTCTTATTTCCAAAATAAATAAGCCAATATTTGAGTTGTCACCCTGCGCTACAACCTCAACTGTGCCGTCATAATTATTTTTCACAAACCCTTTTATGTCTAGCTTTAAAGCGGCTCTTGCAGTAAAGCATCTGAATCCTACACCCTGAACTCGACCTTCGATTATTATTTTAACTCTCTTCATGCTGGTATATTTAGCACTCCTTTTAACTTGGAGATAGCATCTTTTGGTTCTTTAGCGGAAATAACTCCGTTTATATCCCATTGAGACATGAGGGTAATAACAGGTTTATTTAACTGTAAAAAGTATGCTATTTCGCTAAGTGTGCCATAATTTCCGCCTATAGCTATTGCGGCATCGGCGGAATGGGCAATTATGCTATTCCGAGCAACTCCGATTCCGGTGGCTACTACTACCCTAACATAATGATTTGCGGAGTTTCTGTTTTTTCCGGGAAGAATACCGATAGTTAAACCACCTGCATTTGATGCACCTAAGCAAGCTGATCGCATTACACCGCGCATTCCACCACATATAAGCTGCCATTCTTGTTCCGCTATTAGAGCGCCAACTTCCTCGGCTGCCTGTAAAACTTCCCTTTCTGCTTTTCTTCCGCCAATAACAGCTATTTGTCTTCTGAAATTTTTCATAATAATATCCTTTTATAGATAATAAAAAAAGGGGATTTTTCCCCTTTAAATATCGGGGCGCCCAGATTCGAACTGGGGGCCTTTCGGACCCGAACCGAACGCGCTACCAGGCTGCGCTACGCCCCGTGAAAAAATATCAAATTTGCTTGTTACAAAATTTATATATTCAACCGAAATATGCAAGCTAAAAAATGCTGAAACAGCGATTATATGGATATATATCTATTAGATAAGAAATTATGCCGTTATATAATTGGCTTAGCGCCGAGAATAAAATTTTAACTGAGAATTAGCTTATATTATTTTTTATAAATGTGAAACAAAGGTTATTTTATATAAATTATTCTTTTAGATATGTATTCCCCGCCTGTTTTCACTCGAACAAGATATATGCCGCTGCCAATTCCCTCTTTCGGCGTCCAGATAAGAGTAGTATTTGAAGAATTGGGTGATGACCGAAGGTCGGTAATGTATTTACCTGTGATATCGTAAATCTGGGCACTAATATCTCTTGAGTTATCGATGTCGCAAAGTGATAGCGAGACAGCAGAGTTGAAAGGATTAGGATGGGCCAACAATGAAATGTTTTCGGGAACTGGCGGTAAGGTTTCTTCGACACTAGACAGAAGGTCGCCGCCAATCTTAAGTAGCCAAAAATCGGTGTTGTCGGTTTGGAAGGTTTTGCCAGCTATGACAAGACCTGTATCGGGTAGCTGAACCGCAGAGTAGGCAATATCACTGCCAGCGGTGCCGTATGTATGTGTGGCTAATGAATCTCCATCACAGTTAAGCTCTATTGTATAAATATCGAGATTGCCACCAAATTTGGCCCCTCCAGCGGCGAAGATAGTTCCTCTATGGGTTTCGATAACAGAATGGCCTTCGAAGTCACCCATATCAACAAAGGAACGCGTCCATATTTCATCGCCTGAGGAGGATATTTTCATGACCAACATGCTGTTGAAGATAGGCATACCATAAGATCTAGTCTTACCGGTGATGACGAAAGAACCGTCGCGCATTTCGGTAATGCAGTTGGCGACATCGTCTAATGTCCCACCGAAGTTGCGGCTCCAGAGTGTATCCCCGTTTATATCTATTCGGACGATGTGAACATCGGATTGACCCAGAGGGCCGGGGGATATTTCCCCGGCAAGGATGAAACCACCGCTCGAAACCTCTTTAACCGAATTGAATCGGGTGTTCGAGTAGTAATTGCGTAACCATATTGTGTCGCCATTAGCGTCGGTTTTGGCCGCAATACCGTATTCAATAGAGCCTTCTGATCTATAACCGGCAAGCACGAAACAATCTTCGGAAGTGAAGATGTGTGAAAGCGCGACCTCGTTATACGAGGTTTCGATAAGTCTTGTCCAAATGGTGTCCCCTGTATCGTTAAGCTTAACGAGCCAGATGTTGTTTCTGCTATCGTTGACGGAATAACCCGCTGCACTGAACTCGCTATCCGGAAGCTCGCAAACAGAATATAAGCAATCATCGGTACCAGCACGATCGATAGAGGTTGTCCATAGAGGAGAGCTTCCAGCAACTGTTCGCAAAACATAGCCATCTTTATCGAGGGTGCTCGAAAGCAGAGTGTAACCAACGGCGATGCATCCATATCCCGGGGCAGGCGCGACAAAATAAGGCACTTGGTCGCCAGCACCACCATAAGTGCGAGACCATCCGCCGATAATACCTGAATAGACACTTATCTGAAGTGGATCGCTTTCGCCAGCGGAATAATCGGCGGAAACTGCGTAAGTGTATCCAGTTAGCTCGGATATAGAAGTGTCGAGATAAATGGTATCGCTTATTGTAATAATATGTGTGTATTCCGTATCATAGAAGCCTTTACGGTATATTTTATATCCTATAACAGGTTCGGTGATATTAAATGGTCTATTCCAGCTAAGTTCTATGTATCCTCCTGTGATCGATTTTGCGTTTAGGTTCTGTGGTGGGCGACGTGTTATGACCGGTGGGATGATATCTTTTGCTTGGTGGCCGACTATTGTAAAGTCTGCTGGCATGCCTTCTGGAAGGCTATACCAACCATTAGAATAACCCGACCAGCCCATGTTCAAATGGTAAAGATCCGAAGTGTCGTAGCCGTCGCAAACAATGGCGTGGCCACCGACCCCCATACCGCCGATGCCTAACTCTACTGGTTGGGCGATTAAGATATTAGCCTGAAGAGTATCCCAAAACCCAGTGGATAATATTATCATTCCGCTTGCAGAGGCATAGTCGAATTTATTCATGAGTGCATCCGGCACAAACCGAGTATCTGAAGAAGAACCTTCATTACTATATTGCATTTGGAGCGAAACACCGCAAGCCCACATTAGGTCGGCAATAGATGCACTTGTTGGATAACGCCCGGCACCGCGGTAATCTAAGCCGTAAAAGCTTGCTGTGCTTGCATCTATCCAGATTCTCGGAGATGTTGACTCCGACCAATAGCTATCGCTGGAATTGAATGTAGCCGAAGACGGATATTCCCAGTAATCAATAATTTGGCTGGTTGCAGTTGCAACGCAACCGGTAACAGACCTTTCGCCTGCTTCGGGGTCTATAGGACAATGTTCGTTATATGGTGCGCTTTGGCCCCAGTTAGTGTCTATCCACGGGCCCCAGATAGATGTTGTTGATATCGAAGAGATAAACAGTTTTTCATGATTTAGGTAACTATTCCAAGAAAGATTATTAGCGCGTAGAACGGCCGAGTTGGTGAAGGGTTTAGCCTCTTTGCGAAGGGCTAAATCCGTTTTCAGTATAAGATAGGGTAAGTTGTTATGCGATTCATCGATTACAAAATCGCCTTCCGTGGAATAAGCTATGATGGGTTCTATGTCGGTATCTGCTGAAACAGCGATATAGCCTTGAGGTTCGATATGAGCTATATAGGCGAGTGGTTGCACATCGGAGGTGATAACGGATATGTTGCTAATTGCAAAAGGTTCCGATTTGCAAAGCTGGTCGGGTGATAATCCAAACCCTGGATGTGTGTCGAGAAAAATGCTGGCAACATCGAGGGCCATCTCTTGAGTTACCTGAATGGCAAAGGCAATGTTTAAAGCAAAAAGAACAATTATAATAAATACAGTGGAAGGGGTTTGTTTCATCGATTCCTCCGTTTAAATATACAAAAATGTAACCTTTGAAGTATATGCATGGTCATTAAATAATCAACATCTTGAAACAGGAATTATGGTTAAAGATAAGACGATAAAAAATAGATATATATTATAACTACCTTTATATTAATAAATTAGGGCTATGGTTCCCGAGGAAATTCGAGCATTTTGGCAAGCTAGAGAATAATAATAGGTTCCTATTGGAGCGAGGCGGCCACCAACTTTACCATCCCATTCAAGAACGCTACTCGAGTATATCTCTTTACCCTCGAGACTATAAATTGTCAGGATACAGGAATCCGACGGATTTGTATGTGATATTCTAAAAATATCATTTTTGTTGTCACCATTAGGAGTGATTATCTCGGTGTTGATAGAATATCCCGCCTGTTCGATTCCTAGTCCCAAAGCAAGGAGGATTGCCGGATTGCCGAAATAGATATTCGTTATAGGTTCGACTTCTATGTGCATCGAAGAAGCTTCGGAAGGACAATATTCAAACACAAACCACTCGCCATCTGTAGGATTTATGGAATCGGGTAATTGCGGAGTGGTGTGATATAAACCCTGTCTGGGAAAATCTAGTTGATAGATAATAAGCTGCCTGTCTCCCGTATTGATGACATAAGTCGATTCATCGGAGCATTCCCCAATTGTAACCGGGCCGAAATCGAGTGTTTCTGGAGCGAAGGAGATATCGGGAGAACCGGGGATGTGAACCTCGCCAGTTATACAGATTCTGAGAGAAGAATTTTCAAGATCGTTGGAGTTAATTGTCAAGGTATCGACAAATATACCCTCTTCTACAGCTTGGAAAGAAATGGTAAGGGTTTCCTCGGTCTCTTCGGCTATTTCAGTTGGTGGTTCGGGCGAGTATGAAAAATAACTTCCAGAGGAGCTCAGACCAAATTCCTCGATTATCAAATTTGTATTTCCTGAATTGCCAATTAAAAAGGGCGTGGTGACAGTTGTATCGATGGATTCGACATAGAAATCGATACTATTTGGCAGAACATAAATATGAGGTTGAGGATCGACAGAATAAACCGTTATCCAAATGGAATCCTCCGCAGAACAACCGAAGGTGTCGCTGACTGTAAGGGAATACCATCCGGAGTTTAAGGAGTCAGATGAAGCAATTATTGGACACCTAATATTCGATGTAAATCCCGCAGGACCTTGCCATAGGAAAGAATAGCTTGGATTGTTTGGGAAGCCTATAAGCAATATAGGTTCGCCGCTGTTGATGCTATCATTAGACGAGAACGCTTCGACCTCGGGTGGTTGAATGACAGTCACCGTTACATTAGTCGAATCGGTGCAATTAAGGCTATCGACGCAATGAACCCAGTAGAGTGTGGTGAAATCTGGATGTGCTATGGTCGTTTCGGAATCGGTCGTGGAAAGACCCTCGGAGGGAACCCATTCATATTCGACTGGACCATATGTGCCGGAGCATTCTGCTGTAAGCAATACGGAATCACCCTTGCATATCGGGGGAGTTGGTGCAATCTCCACACGAAGCGAGCATTCATCTGGAATTATAGAAATCAAGATGCTGTCTTCGATGACGAAATCACCGCAGGGTTGGCTATCGCTAGCGTTTATTTTATACCAGCTCGAAGAAACAGGATGAACCCAGATAATCGGTTCATCGGGAGCGGAGACAAATGGCCCAAACCACTCGAGAGAGATGTCGCCTATAGCATCCTCGAAGTTTGCGGTTACAAGAGCACTATCGCCGAGGTGAATTGAGGATGGCGATGCTGTGAGTTCGACTTTCATGGTGCAAAGAACTGAATCGACAACGATTGTAACGCTTTTGGAATCGATGCAACCGAAGGCATCGGTGGCTATAAGAGTATAGATAGTCGTGGTATCCGGAAAGGCGTTAGTAGCGAATGAATCCGGGTCAGATAGGTCGATAGAAGGTTCCCAGTTCCATTCTATCGGTTCGGTTGCCCATGTAAAATCAGCGACAAGCGAATGTGAATCACCTCTGCATATAACTATACTATCCTCGGATATAAGGTCGAGGTTTTTAACATGAATCGTTATCGAAGAAGTGTCAGAGCAACTATCGTCGCTGGCGATCACAATAAAATTCGTCGAGCTATCGAGGAAAGTAAGAAATGGCGATGGTGCAAAGGGATCATCAAGATAAATTGAAGGTGACCAGTTATATGTAACTTCGCCGGTTGCACCATATGTAGATGTTGCCAGTGTGATTAAATCACCAAGACATATCGATGTTTCGGAGAATGCGGGTGTAACCTCGAGACTACACTCGAACGAGGGTAATATATCAACGACGATAGAATCCTCGATCGCAAAAACACCGCATATTTGTGAGTCCATAGCAGTGAAATGATATACCATTCTCGAAGGTGGCCGTGCAGTGGGGAAAAGGCTCGATGGGTCATCGAGCCAAAGCGTTGGAGACCAAGTGAAAGAGACATCACCAACAACTCCAGTGATTTCGCTACGAAGATAAGCTAAACCACCGACAATTATATTTGTATCCGGCGATAAAAGAACTTCGAGAGTTTTTATTATACTATCGACCTCGAGCGAGACTTCGGTTGTTAAAAGGCAGCCTTCGCCATCTATGCCCATCACCGAATAAGTGATGCTCGATTCGGCATAGAATATTGGATCCCCGGCGGTCGAGTCGCTGAGATGAATCGAGGGTGTCCAAGCCCAACTGACTGGAGGCCTTCCGTTGGCAAATGAAAGAATTAATGGTATGCTATCGCCCTTACAAAAACTACCAGCAGGAAGCGAGTCATTCGAGATAAACTTAACTGACACCCGAACAGAATCAAAATCGATACAACTGGAATCATCCTCGGCACGAATGATATATACGGTAGTGGTTTCAGGGGAAGCGTAGGTAATTCGCTCGTAAGGAGAAGATAGGCCGGTAGTGGGTGTCCAGGAAAATTCAACAGCTCCGTTAGCTCCAGTAATGTTGGCACCGATAAGAGCGCTTTCTTCGGGACATATAGAATCATCGGGCGTGGCGGTGACGGAAAGAGAACATCCAAGCCATGTATTGACATATATAGTGATATATGCGGTGTCCGCATGCACTCCGCATAACTGATTGTCACGCGCGATTATTGTGTATATAGTTGTTTCATGCGGGAAAGCTCTAGTGAAAACCGAATCTGGATCAGAAAGACCCTCAGTCGGTGTCCATTCGACTGAAAGTTCACCCGAAACATCAGAGACCAATGCATAAATTTCTGTTGTGTCGCCAATATCTATTGAGTCCGATTCGACTATGATATTGAGAATGTTCATCGAGTAGGATAGGGTGTCTATGTCTATCAGAACACGCGCGCTGTCAGAACAACTGTCGTCGGAGATAACTACCCAGAACCAAGTGGTCCATTCGGGAAACGCACTGGGAATTGAGTGTGTCGGTTCATCGAGGAACTCGGATGGTCGCCACATATAATGAACTTCGCCAACAGCACCGTCGAATTCGACCCAAAGTGGGATACTATCTCCACGGCATATAGTGGTTCTCGGAACCATACTGGTGATCTGGAGTGGGCAAGCCGATGTGTCTTCCACTCTAATATAGATGCTATCGCTGATCGAATAAATGCAACTTCCCTGTGTGTCGATCACTGTGAGATAGAACCAACTGGACTCAAATGGTTCCGCCCATGGGTTCGGAAGATATGGGACATCGAGTAATATCTCAGGTGACCAGTAATAACCTATCGAACCTACCGGATCGGAAATATCAGCATGGAGGCGTGTAACTTCTCCAAGAAGGATAACTGAATCCTCCACAGAAATATCCAAAGACATGGTTGTGAGCAAACTATCGACGATTATTCTGAGACTATCCCCCGATGTGCATCCTGCGGAGTCGATTACGGTTAGTCGTAAAGTTGTCGTTGTTTCAGGATAAGCGGAAACAAGCGCACTTTCAGGCGGGAAAACTACTTCAATGGGCGACCAGATATATTCAAAAGGAGGAACCCCACCCTCGATTATCGAGTTAACTATTAAGTAATCACCGCGACATATCCTTGGATCATCGGTTGATATATCGAGAGAGATTTCGTCAACTATAACAGCAACGGTGGCGGTATCTGCACAACCGGAGTCATCCCAGGCTGTAACAGTATAGACGATGTCATCAACGGGCGCGCAAAGTGGATTCTTTACTAGATGAGAGGAAAGATATGTCGATGGAGACCAGGTATAATAGACGGTCCCAAAGGGATTAGTAGCACCGGCATAGAGATTAAAAGAACTTCCTTCGCATACGATAGTGTCAGAAGTCAGTGTATCAAGGTTAAGCCTGCATTCGACTTCATCGAGAACGCTGATGGTTATACTGTCGTAAACCATCCAAAAACCGCATTCCTGACTGTCTATGACGGTTACGACGTAGACAGTAGTGGTTTCCGGTTGCGCGAGGGGTTCTGAACTATATGCCCATGTCAGGCTAGTCATGGGTTCCCAGCGATATGAAACTGAGCTATCCCAACCGCTAACATCGCAATGAAGGTAGGTTGAAGAGCCCGATGTAATTTCTATGCTGTCAGCATTTAAAGATTCTATGGTAAGAGTTTTGATTACCGTGTCGATTTGGACATAGATAGTCGAAGTGTCGGCGCAACCAAATTCGTTAATACCAATTGCGGAATACCATCCAGCCATGTCCGCAGAACAGGGAAGGAAGAAGTGGGTGCGACCGACGCGTATGCTGCTATCAGGAAAAAGCCAGTTGTAGGATGTCAATCCAGCTGGATTAACACGGACTTCCAGCATCTCGCCCTCACATACAGGGGCATTGGTAGTGGCTGTAACCTCCGGTTTGGGATTGACTATAACTGAGGTGGTTGCTGTATCTTTGCAGCTATAAGGGCTTGTAACTATAACGCTGTAAGTTCCAGTGAACGATGAATCGGGGTCGAGGATGATCGGGTTTTGAGCAGAGCTTAACCATCCGCGGGGACCGGACCACGAGTAACTTGCCATACCGCTAGGTGTGCTGGACAGGTGAATACTCGAAGTGCTGCAGTAAGGTCCCGTGTTGCTCGCTGTAGCTATAGGCCTGGTATTGATTGCCAATGTTGTAGTAGCTGTATCTAAACAGTCACTGGCATTTCTCACAATGAGCCGATACACGCCCGACATGGCAGGAGTTGATATACCGAGTGGGGGGTTTTGCGCGGTCGATGTGAAACCACTCGGGCCAGTCCAGCTATACTCGATCATGCCGTCAGGACTACCAAATAGAGTAGAAGAATCGCCTTCGCAGTGTGGCCCGTCATTCGAGGCTGTTGCCAAAGGGCTTTCGACTACGAGGATGTTAACACTGTCAGTTTTCTCACCAAAGAAGGACAAGGAGCCATAACGCATTTGCCATTGGAAGGTGTAGTCTCCAGGTGTGCTAGGTGCTATAATATTAAAAGCGAAGGTGTGGGTATCGCCCGGTTCTACAATTTCGCCATCGATAGCTACCTCACTTATGCTCCACGTGGTATTGAGAGGTGGGTTCTGACTAGTGAGTTTAATATTTTCCCAGCTTGTCCAGTCAAGGTTGCCGGTGTTTTGCATAGTGACAGTTACCGGTATTATCGAGCCTGCGCAAACCTGTGGTGGGGGAGGAGTTTGTGAGATGAATTTCGCCGAGATGGAGTCGAAATGGCAGGTAATAGTGTAATTTGTTGAGGTGACTCTGTAGCAATGATAAAAAGCGCCGCCGTTGCTCCATTCCCTGAAGAAATAAATACCTCCCGGTTCTCCAAATTGTGGGCTTATGGCCTCTAGCCAATGGCAAGGACCGGAAGAACCATAATACGGCCAGAAAAAAATCGTTGTTGAATCGTAAAATGCGCTATCGGCGGAGAACCAAAGTCCGGGTGGATCAGTTTTTATAGTTGTCTGCGGCTGGGGAAGTGTGTTGAAAGATCGGCTCGTCCATTCAGAATAAGTTCTGCCTGAAGATTCACAATTAACCCATGCGCGAACATGAAGGTAGTAATTTGTTTCTGGAGCTAGGGATAAAAGTGAGATATAGTTTGTGTCGAGATCCGTTCCAGAAGGCGGTGGAGAAGCAAAGGGGTTTATGGAATATTGATAACCATCGTGTAGCATGACATGGTGCCATATACCTTTAGCAGCAAGTGGAGTGATGTCATAAACCTCGAGGCAATTCGGCGATTCTAGAGGAACGCAATCCAAAGGTGCACCCATGATAGTGATATCCATAGTATCACTTACAACAGACCACTCATTAAAATCTGTCGTAGTAAACCTTTCGGAAAAGGATATTCTAAGATTGCCCGGTCGATATGATCTCAGAGTAAAAGAATACCTGCTTGGCGAAAAGGAATAAGCCGAATCGAGGCTATCGGGAACAAGAAAATAGCAAGCGCGGACTATTAGATCACGGTTCAAATCCGCCGGAGATGAATGAGTGTAATAATTCCGGTAGCAGGGCGAACCTGTGCAAAGAGAGACGCTGCTCTCTGTGATGTTTGCCAGTTGCCTCGAACTGGAGCTTAAAATAAAGCTCTGGTATTCATTGAGACACTCTCCAGCGGCATAAACAACACTATCTGAAGTTGTTCTTATAGAATCGATATAGACCTTAAAATCCTGTTCGCTACCGGTGGATAGGGTAGTAAGGTCGATATCAAAACTTGTATAAATAGTTCCCAAGTTATCAGTAAAGGCCGTGTGCGATAAGGATAAAGCAAAAAACAATATTATATATATTTTTTTCATCACTTTACTTTAAATAATGGTGCATTTTCGACAAGCCTATATAGATACTGTATTTCGACCCGCCTGTTTGGAAATCCCCCAACAATATTTTCGACTTTTATGATCAATTCATATCCATCCGGTGTTCTAACAAGGTATCGAGCGCTTATCCGGCAGGGCTCCTCTTGAGTTTTCGGAAATGTGGTCAATTCCTGCACGTCGAATATAGCATCGAGTTCGAGAAAATCCATGAAGAGAATACCGGCGTTGCGTGTTTCCCATATATGGTATTTGCTTTGCACCTTCGATGGGGATTTAAGCATTAGGCTACCATAAGAATCACCCGGACTATTAGTGCCAAGATAAAGATCGATAAGAGAGGCATTTTTATAAAGCATAGAAATTTCGGTGTATTCAGAAAAATCGAAAGCCGATGGATTACCGAGTTTACTCATAAATTCGTGAATCTCGGTTTTTCGGCGAGGTTTGGTGCCAATAATTAGCTGGTGTGAAAGCTCCCCTAATCGACCATCGCCAGTGATAGGAGCCAATCGAATATAGTAGTTTTTGTTCGGTTCGATATTTGTTACTATAAAAGAATTACTGGAAATAGGTTCCGAGTTTACTTTAAGGTGGATTATTTCTCGCAGGTTGGAAGCCTCTGATATTGGTTTATCGGAAACAAACGCCAGATAGCCTGCAATATCATCCGGTTGTATTAAAGGTTCCCATTCTACTATTGCTTGTGTAAAATTGTTAATGAACCACAAGCTGTCAGGGGTTTGCCATTCAGAGGTGAAGGGACGATCTCCGCTGACAAGCGCGGGATCAATTCTTACCTGCGAGGCTGGCAATGATAAACGCGCGTGGTTATATGCACATAGGGCATTAATATAGTTATCGCCAGTGATAAGGAGTTTTCCTTTAGCCTCGCGTGTTTTTTGAACAAGATCATCGAGTTTGGTGTCTTCAGTATTGCGACAATACCTGTCGTCTTGAGCGTTATAAATGAAATTGAACATTGAGTAGTCTGTGTTTTCCCATATTTTATCGATAAGCTCGTTATCGAGAGTATCAGGTCCAATATGATGAACCCTGAACCAGGGATCGGTTGCGCTTCCGGTAACGACGAGAGGTATCTGTTTCGGGATGCTGTTCGGGATGATAAAGGTTAGAGTATCACTTTTATTGCTTGACTGAACAGCACAATCACCAGCCCATTCCGAGGTAGCTATAATCCTGTGGGGCATTGGAATATATGAGACTTCAACAACAGCATGGACGCGGTTATCAACCTTCTCTACAACAAATTCGGAAGAAAGCTCGATCCTCGGTGGTTCCGGTTTGTAACCAGGGGCAGCGAAGAGAAAACGATTGGATGCCGGATTGTCAAGATAGCTTTTCCAGTAACTTTGATTTTTCGAGTCGATAAATAATGGCGTGTGATTGAGAACAATGCTATCGATAGCTGTGAGTGGTAAGGCGATGGGAGATTTTGGAATAAAAATCTCATAAGCATCCATCATGATGGTCATTCTAACAGCGCTGGTCATATTGTTATATATGCTTTTAAGGCACATCTGCTTTTCGTCGTCGAAAGCGGAAATCCAGATATTGCTGCCGGGGAAGTCTTCCAATTCGCACATCCATAAGCCTTTTTTGTTGACCCTTTTGAGTTTTAGGTTCTGTGAAGGAGAGACATGAAGGAACATCGAGTCGAAATTTACTGAGGCGATGCTTATGTAATAGGGACTGATTCCCTTCGCTTTTGATATATGTATCCATTCGAGCGGCAAGGTGTTAGTAAGACATTCTTCGGAGGTAACTGTCTCCCTTTTTTCGTCCTTGTTGTTAATTTCAATCGAGACACCGTGTCGCCAATCTGCAACCTCAGAATCTATTAAGTGTTGCGCTGAATATCCAGCAATTAGATTATCGAAGGCGTAATATATAGAGGCGCGAATCATAGAATTACCGGCACCAATATCCAAGGCTAGGATGTTCGGAATAATATGGGCTTCAAGGCCGGCAATTATACTATACTCGAGGGGGTCCTCAATTGAGATGTCGAGATCTATATAAGGTGTTGCACTCTTAAAATAGATTTCGGCGGACCCAGCGATTTCTATCGAGGACATGTTTTTGTTGGTTGGACCGGAAGAAAGGTTATAAGGCAAGAGATTCCTGGCCTCGGCAGCCATGACCAGATGTTTTCCTAACTTAGCAGCGATACCTGCGGAGAAAGTAAATTCGAGTCTGTTGGTCTTTTTAATTAGGGGATCGGATTCCATTTCGGTTAGGGCTTCGTGTGGATCGAAGAGATAGCCCTCAAACTGTGGAGAAACAGCTAGGTTGAGATTATGGAATAGTGTTTTTCCAATCCAGATGTTCCAAGAGTGCATCGTAAAAAAGCGATCGACATCGAGAGAGGACTCGATGCCTAAAGTCAAAATATTTTCAAGAGGAAATGAGAGATTGAAATTGAAGCCGTATCTGTTATTTTCACCGATATGTGGTTTTTCGTAAGTTGATTTGAGGTTAAAGTATGTGTATTCTCCTGCAGAGGCTGCCCATATGTCGGCTGATTGTATTCGTGAACTAAAACCTGTGAACGCTGATATCGTGGTGTTTAAGAGGACAACAACAAAAACAACATGAGGAAATAACTTCCCCAGAAACTTACACGAATATGGATAATCTTTAGTTATATGCTTTTGCACTTAATATTAATTTATGTGTTCCCAATAAATTCTATACATTTGAGACATATTTACAAGAAATTTAAATATCCCAAAAAGGCATTTATTAAATTTTCGTTAGCGTTGCATTAAATGGGTCTGTTAGATTTTGTTTAGTTGACATATTACCTACTTACTTTCTTTCATATATGAGCATCGAACCAGAGTTCAAGGAACACCTTGCACGATTTATCCGTTTGAAAACCATCCATATTTTTAAGTTTGCGTTCGAGAGTTCTGTTCCATGACTCAATTATATTCGGTTTGGGCGCAACTTCAAGCATTTTTTGTAGGCCAGGAGAAGGTCGAGATTCCTTTCGAGCGACCTGAAAAACCTCTTGTGATATGACGCCGGGAAGAATGATTTAAGCGCCAGAAGCCTTGCCAATAAACCTTTTGCGCTTGGTGCGGAGGCTGCCGCAAAAGGGGCATCGTTTTTTT
>JAGLDC010000048.1 GCA_023145965.1 bacterium
ATCCCAATCGGCAATTAGAGTATCTCCATTACCACCAACATAACCTGTTTCCTCCGGCGCGCTGGATAATCACGCGATCCAGATCTTAGCATTCCCCGGATCGATAAAATCGTCCGGACGTATTACGTTTGGTGAGCTTTCCGCAGTGGTGCCGGCGGTAAGGCGATAGATTCTCGTTTCGCTACCGTCGAAAACGGCGACCATCGTGCCTACCGCTAAACCGGTTGTTTTAATATCGTCGAGATCGGTTCCGTCGTTGTCATCGTATGAAAGCCCATCGATATCAGGTCTTGAAAATAAAACCTCATAATCCGATTGCGCGAAAAGAGCAGTTGCTACCAACAAAGAAATAGCCAAAATAAAATACTTCATGGGACTCCTTTTTAAATACTTGCGCAACACACATATTAGGAGTTTAAAATCAAATACAAAAGGGCGGTTTTCCTTAAGCGCTTTTCAGACCAGTTACATCCACTTATTTATTCTAATCTATTCTTATTCCTTTACCATAGTAAAGATAGCGTTTAATCTTTTTCGTAGAGGTTTTTGGAAATTCTTCCTGTTGTATTTTGAATCCCTTTATGCGCTTATACGGAGCAATCTGGTTATTTACCTTTTCTATGAGTTCTTTCATCACTTTCTCGACATCATCGTCCGTCCATTTTTTACTGAAATACTTGTCAAGGCCATCTAAATCCGGCACAATTATAGCAAAGGGTTCTTCGGAATTAGCATGCTTCACTCCAATGATAATTGATTCGGTAACTAACTTCGAAGCATTGATTTTCTCCTCTATCTCATCAGGATATACATTCTTGCCTGCAGCGGTCACGATTACATCTTTAGCGCGACCGCTAATAAAGAGGAAACCTTCGTCATCTATTTTGCCAAGATCACCTGTTTTAAACCATCCATCTGGAGTAAAGGCGTCGCGCGTTGCCTCTGGATTTTTATAATAGCCTTGAAAAACGGGAACGCCCCTAGCCAATATCTCGCCAACTCCATCCTGATTTGGTAAGTCAATTTTTAATTGCACTCCTGAAATCGCAGGTCCAACCGAAGCTGATTTTTTGCTTGTAGTCGGGCTTGCCGCCAAAACCGGCGAGGTTTCTGAAAGACCGTAGCCTTGAAGACAAGTCACCCCAAAATAATTGAAGAAATCGACTATTTCGGGCCTAATTGCTGCTCCCCCGGAGATCATTAATCGCAAGTTTCCAAATCCTGCTTTTTTTCGGAACACCTTCATAGTCTTGATACCAGCTCTTCTAGAGATCGTTCCATCGAGTAACTTTGTCACACCCATAACCGATCCAAAGGCTAGCTTGGCAATTCCGCCCTTCTTGTTGACACCTTTAATTATTCCTTTGTAAATTTTATCGAATAATAACGGCACACCCAGAATTATCGTCGCATTTGATGCCTGTATGTCCTCGAGTATCTCTTTTGCTCTAAGCGCACGAGCATAGCAAATACCACTTCCAATGCTAATGGGGGTTAAGAAACCACAAGTTCCCTCGAAGCTATGATGTATCGGAAGCACTGAAATAAAGGTATCTTCGGAGAACAGGTCAACACGCTTTTTCATTCCGTCAATATCGCCTATTATATTTCTATGAGACAGAACAACGCCTTTGGGTGAACCGGTTGTTCCTGAAGTATAAATAATAGAGGCTGGCAAATCGGCATCCTGATTAGAAAAAGATGGCAATATCTCGATTTCGGATTCCATTATTTTCCAAATATCTTCCAAATTGTATTGTTTGATCGATTCAAAGCCATTTTCTTCTCTCAATGGCGCAGTAAAGCGTTCGTTATTAAAAATGGCTGCAGCATCAGAATGGCGGATTATATATCGGAGTTCCTGAGGGCGCAATGCTGGATCGAGTGGTATGGTCACGCAACCGACTGTTTGTATTGCAAAATAGGTAATAGCCCACTCCGGGGAGTTTTTCCCCAACACAGCAATATGTTGCCCCTTCTTAAAACCTGCATGTTTCAGAAAAGAGGCCAATTTTCTGACCTTTTGGAGAAGCTCGCTATAGGTTAATTCAGTGCTTCCTCCACTGCCATCGAAAACCATCATAGCTATTCTATCCGGTATTCTCGATGCAGTTTTTTCAAGAATCTGCGGAACTATCGACACTTTTTCATTACTCATATTACCATCCATTAATAGCTAATTCAATATTACTTTAAACAAGTTATATTCTACAAAGGCATTCGTCAACAACCTTATTTTTCAATTGGTTTTTTAAATCTTCATTTCAAAACTTTTTTTGACATAATATATATTATGTCAAATGATACTTTTTAATTAACCTTTGAAACTGGACAAAATCAAAAGAGCTTTGAAGTGGTTGACAATTATAATTGCTATAAGTATATTGAAATTTACTAGAAATAATTATACCAAGGAGGTTTCATGACGCGAATTTATCTTATTTCTGTGGCTATTTTAATTATCGCTGTGGGAGCTTTCGCATCAACTGACGCAGTAAAACCGCTTCTTGGAGGGGTTCATCTTCCAATTTATGGACAGCCCATTAGAGTGGATTATACTCATAGTTTTTCACCAATGGAGCTCGATACCATACCACCTTTCGATCCATATCACGATCTACCACTTTATATAGCTGGAGATACATATTACGATATGCAGCACAACTGCTCCAAGGGTAGAAACATTGCCGTCGATCATGAAGGTGGAGTTCATGTTGCTTGGATGGACGGGATTACTCCCACCTTCTCCCAGAGAAGAGCTAAATACAACTACTTCCATATTGACTCGGTAACAGGCGGCGATCCTAGCACTGGTTGGGTTTGTGCTTATGATGGCGCTCAGGCTGATGGCCGAGACAAAGCGGGTTATGTTAATATTGCGGTAGATGATGTGCACACTGTTCCCACAGTTACATATCACGATGTCGAGGGTGCCACAAATCCAAAAACTAATGCGGCGTTCGACGGTATGTATTATGCTACCGCCGGTGCTAGTCGCTGTGTCTTTATCCAACCTATCGAAGGACCCGATCCTTATTATGTTCCCGAGGATCCCACCTTCGATTGTTCCGCAATCTGGCCTAAAATCGCTCAGATCGACACAACCGTTTTCTTGGTGAGCTCATGCTCTAATAATCTCGACACCATTCCAGCTACAGGCGAGCCTTGTGGTGAAAGGGTTATTTATTATCGCGGTTTTGTTAAGCCGGACATTGTCTCTATTGCGTCTATGTCTTTTGAACCTGCGATTGAGATCGAAAATGATCAAGTAGATATTTCTTGCGATATTACAGCATGGAAAGGCACCGGGGAAACCGAAGTCACGATGGGTTACATCCGTCGAGACACACTGGTCGAAGCCGATACATGCTACTGCACGGCTGAGAGTTATTTTACAACTGTATATGACGCTGCCGCCTTGATGATCCGTAGATCAACCGATATGGGCGACACATGGGCCCCCACTGAATATATCACCGAGCCGGGAGTCCATATCTATTCTGATTATCCGGAGAGCCTTTATATAGGTTGGAGCCTCGATTCGAGTGTTACACCCCCGGAAACAGTCCAGAATTATTCTCCAGTTTATACACGCCCTGTTGACTTCAACATTACATATTCCCCCGACGGTGTTCTTCATGCAGTATGGGGTGGTTTTGTTCTTTCACCTCATGAAGGCTGGGAAACGAGTTGTGCGGCGGCATGTTCTGTTGGTGCATACAGCATGGAAGTAATTTATCATTGGGATGATGCCCGTGATGTAATAGATACGGTTACTTGGGACCCTTGGTGGCTATTCCAACCACCTACAGACTATAGGCCGAGTTCCCAGTTCCGCACAAGTCAATATGGCGCAAGTCACGAACCTCAAGTGACAGTTGACGATGACGGCAATGTCTTTGTATTTTGGGAGCAGCGTTGGTCGGAATATTGGTGGTGCCAAACCGGCACGCTTCTTATAGATAACTCTTTGCTGAATTATCCTAACAGCGATATTTATTGCGCTGTTTATAATCCAGATAGTGGATACTGGTCGGATCCTGTTAATATTTCAAACACGACTACTCCCGGATGTAGCACAGGTGTTTGTCTTTCCGAAGTCGAGGTTACTGTAGCAGACCGAGTTGACGATAATGTCCATATTTCCTTCATTGTCGATTATGATGCTGGCCTTTACCTTCTTGAAGAAGGTGAGGTTACCCTAGACGACTTTGTTTATCTTCGCATCCCGAAGGATTATCTGCTAACTACAGCTTACACTGGAATCTATGAATCCGAACGGTTAAACCCCGATATGCCTCTCGATTTCCGTCTCGGTTCGGGATATCCTAATCCATTCAATGCCGCGACGGCTTTCTGGTTCGATACATATACACCTGGGAAATTTAAAATCGACATCATCGATATGACAGGTAGAACAGTCACGGAGGTACATGATGGTGATCTTCGGGCCGGAAGGCGGAGATTTGTTTGGGATGGTTTTTCCGACAACGGTTGGTTCGTTCCCAGCGGGACTTATTTCTTGCGCGCCAGTGATGATTTAGGAAATACTATTACACGCAAGGTAACGCTGATCAAATAAATTAGGTTATCCAAGACCCTTTAGAAAAACCGGCCTTAATGGCCGGTTTTTTTAAATGAATTAAAATTGGAATTATTCCCCTAATTTGTAATTATCATTCATTATTATTTACGGCAATTGCTGACAAATTATGGTTGCAGAATTTATTCTGAACTTCGGTTTTTATTGAAATTCGAGATAAAATCTCCATAATTAGCTGAAGTAATTTTTTTAGGAGGTCATACATAGTGGATAACAAATCAGAGAAAAAACAAACAACAAATTCCCATCAAGCGGGTTTGGAAACGCAATTTGCAATAGCTAAGTCGATGTCTGAGGTTAAGCACAAGTTGCTTATCCTTTCCGGCAAAGGAGGAGTCGGGAAATCCACTGTAGCTACCAACCTGGCTTATGGTCTAGCTGCGCTTAACAATAAAGTTGGGCTATTGGATATTGACATTCACGGTCCGAGTATTGGCAAAATGACTGGAATAGAAAATGAAAAACTATTTTCCAATGAAAAGGGGCTTATAGAACCTATAGAAAAGTACGGAGTCAAAATAATTACTATGGCTTCACTCCTACAGGAGCCCGATGCACCGGTCATCTGGCGCGGCCCTATGAAAATGAAAGCGATTGACCAATTTTTAAGTGAAGTCGATTGGGGCGAACTTGATTTTCTAATAATAGATTCACCTCCCGGCACAGGCGACGAACCTCTTAGTATTATCCAAAGACTACCGGATATGGATGGTGCTATTATTGTTACGACTCCTCAAAACGTGGCTCTTTTAGATGCCCGACGAACGATCACTTTTTCCCGGCAATTAAATGTGCCAGTTCTCGGTATTATCGAAAACATGAGCGGATTCGTTTGTCCATACTGCAACAAAATATCGGAAATATTCAAAGTTGGTGGTGGTGAGAAGGCCGCTAAAGAAATGGAAGTCGATTTACTCGGTAAGTTGCCTTTAGAACCAAAAATAATGGCTGCCTCCGACGATGGGAAGCCCTTTATAGCCGAAAAAAACGACAGTATATCTATCGAGGTTATGAAAAAGATAATCGAGAATATTCTAGAAATTTTGGGGAATAAATAGCCTATTTAATCCAGGCTAAAATAAGGATTTGACCTGCTTTATCTCCATCGCGGCGATAGCTTGGAAGCCATTCATTCGAGAATGTAGATATACCGGTAGAATTTATCGCTGAAGATTCTATTCCATATTTTGAAAGTCTATGGGCAATTTCCACAGGAAGATCTAGAAGGTATTTATTCTCATCGATAAGTTTAGTTGATTCGGGGAAGCGGACGGCAACTTCCGGCCCAACTTCGTATTCGGAGCCTAAAATACCTGGCCCCATTACAAAACGTAGATTCTCTTTCCGAACTCCCTCTGTATTTAGAATAAGGGAAAGAGCATTATCTACAATGCCCGTAGCTAGGGACTTCCAACCACAATGAAGAACGGCGACACATCTTCCTTCAGCCTCCGTAATAACAAGTGGAATACAATCGGCAGTGATCACTCCTACTGCAATTCCCGGTTTAGTGACAATAAAGCCATCACCAAAAGCACCTCGTGTTTCTTCGGTTACTTTAACCGAATCGATGTAATGCACAGTTCCACCATGAACCTGTCGTAAAACTAACGGTTCGTTCGGCAGTTCAATCTCGGAATACTCCAATCCTTCGGGCAGAGGATCCCTAGGCGTGTTCTCGCATAAAAGCAACGCAATAGTATAATCATTTTTTATTGCCGTTAATCGAGCTTTTAACAACTGATAACTCCTTCACAGCTCTAACAATCTCCTCGGGGCAAATCGATTCGAGACAATTGAAATGGGAACATTTTTCCCCAATACACCTTTTACATTCCGACAGTTTAGGCTTTACGGCTATGTATTTGCTTCCCAAGGGATGCCACCTTTTTACTCCAGTCTTCAGACTTGGTGGATATACCCCAACAACCGGTATTCCTAAACCGCTGGCAATATGCAAAGGACCTGTCCCTTGCGCAACAAAAACTTGGCATTTTGAAATAATTTTTCCTAGTTCAGAAATATTCGTTTTACCTGCAAAATCATAATCTACAAGACCTGAAGCACAGAGGAACTCCTCTACCGATTTCTCGTCATCGGTTCCGCCCGTTACGACGATTGAGAATCCAGACTCTTTCAATAAGCGTGCTGCCTCTCCAAATATCCTCGGTTGGCATCGCAATACCGAGCCTCCACTCCCCGGATGAAAACCTATAATCGGTTTTTCAGGCTCAAAAGAGAAGGCTGAATCAATAGTATTTAATTCGGGTGAAGGTAGATCATTGCTATCTATTCCAAGAAATTCAAGAAGTTCGGCATTAAGCACCGATTCGTGTCGTCTTGGATCTCGATGCCTTAGGACACGATGAGTCAATAAAAGAGGCGCCCATAATCTATACTCGCTACCTATACGAATCCTCACTCTCGCAAGAGAAATTGCCACTGCTGCCCAAATATCTGGATGAACCAAAACAGCCATCTTGTATTTATTCATCTTAATTATCTTAGAAAACTTAAGCACCGATCCGGGGGCTTCCACAACCTTATCAACATGAGCGCTCATAGACGCTACTAATGATATCCCCGGACGAACTGCCATATCGATAATAACCCCGGGAAAGCGCTTCTTCAATGCGCCAGCCATCGGTGTAGTTAGAACGACATCACCTATTTTATCCAGTCGAACAAGCAGTAATTTATCGCCTTTTTTTAAATTTATTTCCTCTGAGCGGCCTAGAACTACAAACAGCAAAGCTATAATCGGCATAACCATCGGATCAAAAAAGACACCATTAAGTAGGGAGCTTACAAAAAGCCCCAGGAAAGCCGTCCCACAAAGAATTTTCATACTGTCGCGCAAACAAGCGGCACGACATACTAAAATTAATATCACACACCAAAGAATTATGAAAACAGCCAATGTCAGCCAACCAGATTCGATAGCTACTTGTATAAAATCATTATGATAGTTCCAAACAGATTGATCAAGAAGTTCCTTCAGCGCACTTTTGGGGAATATATCCAAAAATGTCTTAGGCCCATAACCGAAAAACGGCAATCCTTTCAACAGGTCGAGGCTGCCATCCCAAAGCGCTATTCGAGAACTATCGCCACCATATCTAAAGGTTTCTAGCAACCTTTGCATTATACTCTCTGGCACTGACAACAACCCGCATATCATTCCAGATATAATATAAAAAAGCCTTTTAGGTCTTATCAAGGCTATCGCCACAATAATACTTAAAAAAGCTGTAATCCACTGTGTTCTGGCATAAGTGGCAAGTAATCCAATAAACAATATTATAAAAAATGGAAGATATAACTTTAAAGCATGCTTTGTTTTTAAAATAAAATATAGGCTGAGATTAATCGCTACTGTTATCTGTAGGGAAAGACCTGTATAACCACCATAGGTTGTTCTTGCTCGGTCCATACCAAAGAATATTACTTTCGCGCTTCCTAAAAGGGAAGCAAGCGCTATCGCGATAATCATAACTCCTAGAGCTTTTTCGAGGTCTTTTCTAGAAAAAAGGGTATTGATTGGGAAGAAGACCAATAAAAGAGGTAGTTTACCCAGCGAATTCAACGAATTATTTATATCTAGAGAAAATAGCGAGGATAAAATCCGCAGAGTAACGAAAATTATCAAAATTGCGGAAACTTTAGAATGATGGATTACTGTTTTATCATCGATAAATAGCTTTGCTAACCATAAAATAAAAAGCAACCCTACAAAAAACTCGACCGCAACAATAGAAAAAGCAATCGACACGCAAAGACCAAGCAAGGCTCCATAGGCTATCTTATTAAATAATTTTCCCCGAACCATCTTAAAAAGACCTCCCCTCCCCATTATGGGGCGGGGAGGTTTCTATTAATCACTTACATGACCATCTTGTGATTAAGGCATGTAATATTTCGCATAAAGGGTTAGAACAAGAGTTACAGAGCCATATCCGGCGGAACTGGAAATTGGACTTCCGAACTGCATCCAAATATTTTCCCTCGCATCTGTTCCAGAATAAGGCGGTGGAAGAACATTTACGCCACCGGGACCAAATCTACCAGAGGAACCCGATGTCGCCCAGACAATAAGATCATTCTTCACCCAATCATTAATTGGACTAAATGTCGTGGGTGAAATTACTTCATCATCCAAATGAACGTACAGATAGAATTTATCATGACCTCTTGTGATTCCAACAGACCATGGTCCTGTATCATCCATAACGAAACCGAGATCGAGAGGCACATTGCCCTCATTTTCCATAACTACAACTTGCGTATCCAACATAGCACGAGTTTGGACAATCCTGATAGTATCGACATCCCAGAAGTTTGGATTAACTGAGAATGCCATGACCACGGTATCCTCATCATAATAAGCTGTGAAGGTCGATGGCTCATCTACCGGATCTATCTCGTGAACAATAGTGCCACCATCACTCCAGTTTAAAAACCTCCATACTGAATCCGTTTCAATTGAGTAATCTACAATGTCGAACTCACTAACACCAATATACGGCGATGCACCCGGGTTACACCAATAGTCGTAACTGGATACATCACGAATTGTATCACTGTTAATCGTGAAATAGCCATATGGATGCGCCGGATTCTTTTCGAGACGCACCAGTATCTTTGGATCATAATTCGCTCTATAAGATACCGGACCCCTAATCGAATCTGTAGTGAAATAAGGAAGTGTGTCCATTGAAGTCGTATCTCCCACGGCTGTCCAATCCTGGAAGAAATACCTTATCGTATCACTAGCGGGTAAATCGCTGGAATCCGGGGTTGAAACGGCTACTGTATGCGGAGGACCGGACGACCACCAAAATACCTCCGCTGCTGAATCACGGAAAGTATCGCCATCAGCGGCAATATAACCCCAGGTATGCGGCGGTGCTTTCGCCACAACTGCCATAAATCTCGTAGAATAATAGGCATTCCATAGAGTATCAGATGCTGTAATTGGGCCGACTCTATGGCCTATAGCTCCAGCATCAGACCACCTAGAGAATGTATATAGCTGCCCATAGGCTGTAGAATCGTAATCCGGAACTAATAGATCGTGGTAGCTTCCAAGCCCCCAATAACTCGAATAAATGGCAGTCGAATCGTGTTCGATACCATCGATTGAAATCCAACCATCGTCATTTTCATCAGGATACTTCAGAACCTGAACATATACACCCGGAGCATAATGGGCAGTTGCAAATACTGGTTCATGCATTTCAATCCATGAATGGAAGATAAGACTATCTCCATGAATTGTGGTATCCGGGTCGAATGTCCAATACACGAATCCATAATAACTACCAGAATCGAATACCGGAGTTTCACACTCGAATAAAGCCGTATCTTCTTCGCCATACCATCCTTCACCGATGAAATCGGGTGGTGTTGAAATACCATCATATAATAATGTAAGGTAGAATTGGCCAGTCCAATTCCATATAAGTTCTGTATCCATATCGATCTCGAAGTCCAAGAAGATAGCTGAATCGGTTGAATCCACCGCTCCGCGAACATCGAAACCCGTGCAGAAATAACGGGTTAGACTATCGACTTCTTCGGTTGCATCAACAGTAGCAACAACCATTGAATATAATGGCCAATATGTAATTCCCCAAGGCATCGGAGAGTCATGATCGCAAGTAACAGATAGGCTCGCCACCGTATCGCCCCATAACCAATGCCAATTAACAACACTCGGAACGGTAATTACGAATTCTATAGAATCCTGAGGACTCCAAATCGGAGCACTTCCGGTTCCAGTCATGCCGATACAATACATGCTATCATCATAAGCCGTTGACCAAACCGGGTTTTCAGTAACATACGCGATAACCGTATCACCTTCATCATACCAATAGGTTCCTGGAGGTGGCTCGGGAGAATCCCAGCCATCTGCGCCTGGGCCTTCATTTGTAACGCGGAAAGCATATTGTAAAGCCCAGTTCCATGTGATCGTCCCATCGCTTCTCATGCTTATTCTGCGGATAATATTCGTATCTCCGCTAGCTGGAACAGACCCGGTTCCAGTCCAACCTATACATCTCGCGCGTATATCCGGGCTAACAACAACAGCCGAGTCCACAAACGCGCTATCGCAAATCGATCCTGGAATCCAATATGTAGTGCCATGTGGCCAAGGAGTCCCATGATCAGAATAGACTGTAAGTCTGTAAGCTACATTGCTCCATTGCCACTGTAAACCGGAGTTCATGGTAATGAAGAAAGAGAAATCGGTGTGGGGGTCAGCCGGAGGTAGATTGCCCCAACCATTAAAACCTACACAGAACATTGTATCTGTACCGGTCCAATATGGGTGGTCGAGCATTTCACCACTGACATATAAACCAGCGCTGTGCGTATAAACACCAACGTCCGGCACAGGATCACCATAATCACCGGGATTCTGAACCTCGAAAGAAAATACTGTAGCCCATTGCCATTGTATATAAGAATCCTCGCAAATATAGAATTCGATTCTACTTGAATCGCCGACAGAGGGAACACTTCCGCTACCACGCCAACCGGTGCAGTCAATCCTGTCGGATCCAATTATAACAAACGAATCCACCCGAGCATCGACAGTATCGCATATCCTCCAGGCAGTTGTGCCATAAGGAAGCGGTGAATCATAATCACTGGTCACATGAAGCAATCGAACACTATCCCTCGGTAACCACTGCCATGTCAAATCGGAAGGTTCATCGAGATGAAAACCGAATTCAATCTGTGGTGATTCGTAAGGAGCTGAACCGGTGCCGAGGAAACCTATACAATACATTGTATCAGTTCCACTCCAGACCGGGCTTGTTACACTACCCCAAACCGAGTCACCAGCGGGATACCAATGATCTCCATCAATCGGGAATGGACTATCATAAATAGTAGGCCAACTCGCTATTCTCAGACGGAATTCCTGATCCCAATTCCACGTTATCGAAGACGTATCTTCGATAATGAAATTCAAGTGCGGCCTATCTCCAGTTCGAGGAACATCGCCAGTTCCAGTCCAACCGGTGCAAATTGAACGCTCGCCATCGATTCCATCATACGACGGGGAAGTAACAAATGCATCAACGCTAGTCCCAGGAATCCAATAAGTCGTATCTGAAGGAATAGGATCATCATGGTCGGAATAAACATATAATGGAATAAGCAAACTTGACCAATTAAAGAATATCGAACATGGACTCGATGCTGTGAAGTCAAGGTCTAATTCCATCCTGTCCAAACCATCAAGGCAATCGCCAATTCCTGTCCAATTCTCGCAGAAGACAATACTGTCGCCGCCACCTGCGGCGGTTATCGTATCGACATAATCTACGCTAACCATCACGTGTGCATCACCCGGAACCCAGATATCATCTATCGTATCTAGTGGAGTCCATGTTAATCCACCATTCAGAGAGAAGCGTGGATTATCGTTATCACATTCCACATGAACGAGATACTGCGGTTGCCAATTCCAAGTAATAGTTCCTGAAGATGTCATCGAAAGCGTGCAGACATTAGCTGTCCCCGTTCGAGGAACCACGCCCGTGCCAGACCAACCGATACACTTCCATTGAACTCCATCTCCTGCTCCGGTAATATCATAAAGCGGCGCAAATGGATAAGCCATGCTACCAATCCAGAAATATGTCCATACGCCAGCGGGAGGCGAACAGGGACCATGATCTGAATAAACATAAAGACTTTCGACATCATCTTCATGCGCCCAGGCCCAATTCAAACTGCACGAAGTGGCTATACTAAGCGGAAAAGAAGATCCGCTGCCAGTGATTGGAGCGCCTCCGATGAATATTGTATAACCGACGCAGCGGTATTCTCCATCCACAGGATCGACATTAGGATCGATATCTGTGTATTCGTCATACCAGTGAACTCCCACCGAAGGATCTGGGTCTCCATGTACACTTGTAACAACTAATCTAAGCTGGCGCGTGAATTGCCAGCGAAGCTCACCACTCGAAGTGATAACCAGATCGACCCAATTGGTGTCGCCGCCGGCAGAAGCAGGGCCAATACCAGTGAAGCCAGTGCAATGGTATCTTGTGCCACCCATATCCGGGGTAAATTCATTTACACGGAAAGTATCTACTTCTAAAGGAACATAATAGTGTACTCCGCGAATTGGATCGGGGCTTCCCATATCCATTATCCAAGTGAATGGGTCCGAAGTAATGTTGAATATATATTGATCGCCCCATTGCCATGTAACACCCGAAGGTTGGGTGATAACAAAATCGAGCCACGGAATAGCACCATCAACCAAACTACCATATCCAAGATAGCCAATACAATAACTTGCGCCATCCGGGCTTGTAACCTCGGCATGAACCGAATCGCCATCAAACATCCAGTGCGAGCCTATTCTCGGGTTAGGCGAACCGAGTGAAGAATCCGTCGATTCGACAGTAAATCTCCATTGTTTGAGGTAAACCGCTGTCGCAATGTAAGGCCTTGCAAGCCATATCTCGGTGTTGGCATCGTTCTCGTCACCGAAGGTAGCTCTTGCGGGAGTGCTTTCCCAATGGTCAAATACATAACGAAGCGTATCGCCCTCACCATCGTCACCGATTATTGAATCTGTGATTATCTCAGTATATTCCCCAGTGTTATACCAACCACTACCAGACTGAGCTGGAACTAGAGTATCGGTGCCTTCATAATCCACTATTAAACGGAACTGCGTATTCCAAATAGCCTCTTCCGTAATCGGATTATTCATCGTTACATTGTGGGAGGTATCCGGTCCGGTATATGATCCGACACCTGTTCCCTCCCAATGATCGAAGACATACCTGATGCCACCAGCAGTGTCTCCGATGCTCGAAACGCCAAAATTAGCTACTGCACCATCCGGCCACCAACCATCACCCCAAGGGTCTCCCCAATCAGAGATAATATCGAGATAATACTCTTTATTAAAATAAGCTGTAAATGTCGTATCGCTAATCGGATAAATCTCATGGCACGTATCGCCGCCATCCGACCAGTTGTCGAACACATATCTAGTCATTCCAAATTCTTGTGGAGAAATAGCGCAAATTATATGGAAAGTCGAGGGCGTCCATCCAAGCGGGAAACCGCTGGTTATAGTATCTTCGTCCCCAACAATGAAACCGTATCCGAAATCATTCTCGAGAATAACTGTTACAACATTACCGTATCTGATTATAGCATTCGTATCGCTAATAACCGGATCGAAAACTCGAGGATCACGGGCAATCCATCCAAGAGCAGTAAATTCACCCATCCAAAGATGGTTTCCACAATCGACCCAAGGAGCATAAAGCCCATAAAGATTGGCTTCACCCCTTCGAACACCACCTACATAAAGCGTCTCACAATAAGTCGGGTTTTCTGGTAAATACGGGCCGATCAATGTGATATTCGGTTTCCACTGGTGGTAACCCTGTGGAGTATAAGGTCCAAGCCCACTAACCGTTCCTATCGCTTCGCTTGTTACATCCCATCTTTCTCTCTCAGAAATATTCTTTGGGTCTTCATATTCATAAACACTTCCGCAGTCCGCCCAATCGGTAAGAGAAGTAACCCCTCCTTCATTAGCGCCTCCCATCCAACGTTGAAGGAGAGTAAAACTCGGCACTCTGTGCGTACAGTCGCCGTCGTTCATGCGTAGCGGGATATTGAACGTTGTTTTATATTGATAGTAATAAACAGGGGCTACAGTCGGAGAAAGCACGATACCAATCGGCTCGGGGCAATACCAACGTTCTGTTGCGCCCGGATCCGATGGGACCGCAGGAGTATAGCTATAATCTCCCCGAACATTTGCCCAACCTAGGAAATCGGAAAACTCAACCTCGGTCAACGCAAAATACTCATAAGTAAATGCCATTGAAGGGATATCCGTCACCGCGCAAGCCGGAGGGTTGCCTATCTCAGTAGTGAATGTAGTGTAATATTGATCGTAATAGATTAAATTATAGGTGTTGCCCGGAATTGCTGGTGTTACACAGAAATCATCCGTCTCGGAATATATCCATCGTTCGGTAGCATCCGAACCGGAGCTCATTCTGTCGAGGCAAATCTCCGTCCCCGGATCGTGATAGATAATATGATAACCAGTGCTAATCTCCCTAGAAATAAGCACATCCATGCTGGTATAGGTTAGGGTCAGCGTTCCGCCCATGGGATTCGCAAGAGTATCGTGTAATTGAACATTGAGGTTAGTGCGCCACCAATTCGCACCATTGTAATAAATATCTCCATCGGGATCACTCCACGTGTCCCACCAAACAACATCGAGTCTTCTCGATGTGTCCGAAAGGAAAAGACCCATTCCTGGCCATAATTGATCAAATGTGCCCGGATGTTGATTAACCTTATGCTGATCACTTCGGAGAGTGTAACCACCATCCTCCGACCAAACACAATAAATATCGGTGTTTATATGCCTTTCATCAGACCAAACTAGAAAAGTGTTCTGAGCATCATCGAGGCGCAGTTTGGGTTCCCATTCATCATTGCTCGATGCCGCAACCAAAGTAGGCGTGGGCCATGAAGTGCCGCCGGTCGTGCTCATACTATACCAAACATCATATCCCCAGCTTGAAATATCGGTCAATCCAACTCGCGGATTACCCGCCGTATCAACCACAACACCACCGGGAACCGGATAACCATCACCCACATACTCTTCGAGGTGATTCGATGGTGAGAAGAATGGGTTTCGAACCTGTTTATACCATGATTCTGCGGACCCCAGCGATAGTATGCCTGTAGCTGTATAAATACAGTGCATAGTAGCGCCAGAGCCAGAACCTTCGATAGCACTTCCGCACAATGAGTTATCCATAAACCATTCGTTTACAATTTCATGTTGATCGCTAAAACTCCCTCCATGGTTTGTCGAGGTTTTCATATCGACTTCATACCAGGTATATTCCAACCAGAAAGGCGGCAATCCTTCATAAAGAATGATAATAATGATCATCGCCACAAGGGACATGATATGTCCTTCGTCGGCCTGGCTGTAAAAGGAAATACAAACATTACCCGTCGGGTCAACATTTATATCCGCGCCACCCTCATCGTAATTGAAGTGAAGAATAATCAAATCTAAATCGGCATTTGCAATTCCCTGATAATGACCGAAGCTCGCACCACCTGTATTGCTACGGCAATAATAAACATCGCCCTCAGAAATGGTATCTGTGTATAAATATGAGCCTGTCGTATCATAATAGTCGTATGAGTGCCAATCGACATAGTTGTAAACAACATGAACCCTTGCAGATGAACCACTTCCCCAAACAGCAACTCTAGGTGAATAGTTTGTTCCTACAGCATCGACAGCAATAGCTTCTGTCCATGTCGCTCCGCCATCAACCGATTTTGAGAACATTATGGCATTATTGGAACCTGTCGCCTGCCCCCAAACGGCATAGATCGTTCCGTCGTCTCCGGTGACGCAGTGAGGCTGCCTCTGAGGATCGGCATTAGGAATACTAACAAGAACATCATCTGGATGGAAATCCATAGCTGAAGCAGGGCTATCAGGAGCCGGGGGTGTTGGTCTCGCGCTCGGTGGAGTAGTCCTCGAAGGGCTAAAAACAATCGGCTCGGGAGGCATTACCGGCAAAAAAGCTGATGCTTCTTCAGGAAACCGCCTCGGGTCGGGCAGCGCACAACGGGTGAACCCATTTTCGATCATCTTCTCGGTTATGTTTTGAGCCCTAACCGCTGTAGGGTCTATAACTATAACCTTATTAGATGTTCCGGCGTGTTTATGGGCATAGTTGGCCATTTTGATCTCGTAAGGATCATCAGACCATTCCATAGCGAAAATGCTACCCATTATACCGGTTAGAATTAATATAAATACAACGAACTTAGCACGGTTAAGCATAGATAACCCCCTGCTCGATATTGCAAAAGATGAACATTTGTCTTTTTTCAACTTCAACGAACATATACTATACCTTAATACAATATATAATTCAAGTTCTATTTCTATAACTTTTTAATACAAGGTTACCCTTGCTGTTACTCTTATGATCATGATTTGTTCTGCATAGCTACTACTCGCACGGGGCATTTGCGCCTGTAACCAGAGATTATTGATCTCGTAAGGGATTAATTCGTAGCCAAGCGGCCCGAAATAATACTCCGTTGCCCAGTTAATAGTCTCTCGAATACAATCGTAGGCCGGATGGAACAACGCAGGTGCAACCGGATCATTACACAAATGCGCACGCAATACAATTTTGTCCATTCCATTTGAACATCCGCAAACCCATTCACTTAAAGTATCCATTGCCGCCAAACCCAAATCACAATTTATATTTCCGGTGTTTTGCACAGTAATAAGCTCCGGCGGTATCATTGTTCTCATATAATTCGGGAATTGCAATCCCAGACTCCATATGGTAGGTGTTACATCGATTGCAAGTATATACTCGAAAGCATTATAAACAGCTAGTATAGACTGTGGTTCGTCAAGAATTACTGTTTTTGGAATAATACTGTCTGAAACATCCCTGTCGAAATAGACAAATTGATATGCGCTATCACCGGAAACATCTATACGGGACAAATTAATCTCGTGTTCACCTCCCGGTAGGAGCCAAAGGGCGGCACTCGAAGTATATTCAAACAACGTATCGTCGATAGAAATCCAACCGTAAGATTCAGGGGGGGATTTATCGACTTTAAGCCTAAGTTTCTGATTATAGTTAGCAATAAGATTGACCGGCGCACCCATAGGCTCGAGAAGATGATTTAGCGCGCCACCATCGCTCCACGAAATCCAATTGAACCTTTGATCGGATGATTCATAATCGGGGGAACTAACTCCAACAGTGGGCGCCAAACCCGCTCTGATCCACAAAGATACATTGCTAGAATCTAAATATTCAGTGCCATCTACGCTAATGAAACCCGTAGAATGAAGTGGTGATTTCTCAATAGTGAGAGCAAAATTGGTGGCATAGTCAGCTCTAATTTTAATTGGAGTAGTTATGGGGCCTACATCGTGGGCAATGGGGCCTGCATCGTTCCAGCGGGAAAAAACATATCTCTCGCCCGGGCCGATGTCTGGCGATGTCGCCTCTATCCGATGATTAGATCCTAAACCCCACCATTCGATATATTGAGATATTTCATCATACAAAGTCCCATCAACAATAAACCCGCCGAAATCCTGAGAAGGATTTTTGTATAAAGTGCATTGAACCGCCGGCGCGTATCGAGCTATCAATGTACAGGGAGCAAGAACAGTTGCTTCGGTGTTTGGCCATGTATAATGCGCAACTGTTGCAGTCAACTCTGGTTCGACATCCCAACTTATAAAACCATAATGAGAACCACCAACATCAGGAATCGATGTAGATGTAGTTACCTCTGTAGTTTCGCGGAATAAAAACCAACCCTCGCCAGTTTGAACTGGAACCGCCGACCCGCAACCCTCATAATCTAATGCAAGGTAGAATTCATTATTCCAGCCCCAAGTGATAGTTCCATCAGAATCCATTGTAAATGTAACCAAATTAGTATCACCTAATAATGGCACACACCCCAGGCCTACCCAACCGTTGGCTGAATGACGAACAACATCGCTATCATAATCGTATGGCCCTGCCGTGGCTGTGATGATCGAACCTTCGGATATATAATTAATACCGACAGGAGGATCACAATGCCCATGTAAACTGACCACTGTAAGAATATAGACATCTTCCAAGGATTCCCATATCCACTCTATTCCTGAAGGCTCATCAATCGTGAAAGAAACCCTATCGCTAACTCCAATTCCAAGCGAACCCCATCCGGAATATCCTACACATGCCCATGTTCCATCCGGGTTAAGTGTAACCTCAGCAGTCACTTCGGAACCGGCAGGGTACCAATACATACCTATATCCGGTAATGGATAGCCCATTCCGAAAGGATTTTGAACCTCGAAGCTGTATTCCCTATGCCAATTCCAAGTTATAGTCCCATCCCCTCTAACCGTGAAGCTAAACGATGTATCCGCTCCTGCTACCGGCACAGAGCCGGTTCCAGTCCAACCATCGCAACAGCATCTCTCTCCAGGTCCAACAAAATCGGTAGCCTCGAGCATGTAGCAATCTATAACAATGCTGCCAGGATAATAATGTGTTCCTATCGCGGGATGAGGATCACCATGTTCGCTAGCTACTTCGATAATATTGACATCGCTTTCTCCAAACCAAATCCATTGAATCGAGGAGTATTGGTTAATAATAAAACTAACCTCATCGACACCCCACGCACTCGGACAATCGCCTGTGCCGGAAAATCCCACACAATACATTGTATCATAGGGATTTGTTGTAATATAACATGTTACCCATGTCCCCGCATCGAACCAGTGCTGTCCCGCTGCAGGAACAGGTGCATCGTATCCGCCTGGATTATCGACATCCAACCTGAATTGGCGCTCCCAAATCCAACGAATGCTGCTGTCAGTAATAAGCCTAACATTAACCAACGTATCCACTCCCGACATCGGGACCGAGCCAGTGCCGGTCCAACCGACACATTTCCACCTTTCCACCGGTGAAACATAAGCATATTGATTCGTTAAAAGGTCGATTTCAGTTCCCACCGCGTAATGATGTAACCCCACCGATGGTGTTGGTAAACCGTAGTCGCTCATGACATTAAGTGAAACGGAGGATATATCCCAGTGCCAAGTAACAGAGCTGGGTGTTGCTAGCGCGAAACTGAAACTCGAAATTCCACTCGATGCCGGAGCACTTCCTGTTCCTGTATATCCGGTGCAAACAACCGAATCTTCCCATGGAGTAGTAACAGAGCCTGATACGACAGCACCTCTTTCATACCAGTTTTCACCGGTATCCGGAACTGGTGCACCATAATATCCCGGTTCAGAGTCGATGAGTAACCGGTATTCATCGTCCCAATTCCATGCAATCGTGGAATTCGCCCATATATAAAATGTTCCTGTTGATGCCCCACTCCCCGATGGTGCGCTTCCGGAACCGACGAAATTATCTACAATCCATCGAATTCCCTCATCGACAGGATCAGGCCACGGATTTGTTACCGTTGCTGTAATCGGACTTCCAGGAAGCCACCATGTTGTCCCATACGGCGAAGGAGCGCCTCTCTCATCGGGGGATGTAACCAATAAAGAATAAACCTCAAAGTCTCCTGCCCATTGCCATGTGAGCGTTGCTGGGGCGATCATCGCGAAAACTATAGAATCTTGAGGACTCGAGGAAGGTAGGACCGGTGGAGTCCCTAAAAAACCAATACAAACCATGGGCGGATCCGGCGAGTTAACTTTCGCTAACACCAAAGATCCACTCGGGAACCAGTTCTCGCCAACAGGTGGTATTAGAGGTTCACCGTATCCACCAGTATTGACAATCATTAACCGGTATTCGATACGCCAGTTCCATGTAAGCGTGCAATCCTCAACAATATTAAAATCGACAAATTCTGTAGAACCCGAACCTATGACAGACGTTCCCGTGTAGCCATAACACGCCGCGCGAGTGTCTCCAGACAGCATGAATGGAGTCTCGACTGAACAATCAACATAGGTCCCCGGATCGTAGTAGCTAACTCCGACCATAGGTGAGGGAACGCCGTATGTAGAAATTACCGTCAGTGTGAGCTGATCGGCCCATAGCCATTGTATCGACCCCGAAGATGACATGTAAAAACAAGCTTCAGAACCGCTGCCTGCAGATGGAACAGGTCCTGTTCCTGCCCAACCGGTGGCATACATATGCGCTGTAAGATCAGGACTTCCGGCATTTGCACAAACATGCGCACCGGCATCTATCCAGTTAGATCCAACCGGTGGATCGGGAGTGCCGTATCCACCCTCGGAATTCACTGTAAGTTCATATTGCACCGAATAAACTGCCCGCACTGTGTAGTGCCTATCCATGATTATTGTGGTCGTCGAGCTTGCGCTGTCACCGATAAAAGCTCCAGAAGGTATAGTTTCCCAATGCGAGAAACCGTAACGAACACCGCCAACACTATCCCAAGCCTCACTGGCGGTAATAGTTGCAACACTGTCCTCCCAATACCATCCTTCACCCGTAAGAGTCGGTTCATGGCCACCTGTAGCACCAGTATATTCCATATCGAGCTTAAATTGGCTGCCAAATAACGCAGTGAAATTAACATCTTCTTCCGAAATTACCACGAGATGCGTAAACGCACCATCATCAGACCATGCCCTGAAAATATATCTAATCGTATCTCCAAAGGTCTGTGGCGAAATTGCGCCTATCGAGTGAGTCGAACCTGGACCCCAATCCACCGAGTCCGGCGAGGAAACCGTCGTTCCATCGACTATCACCTGACCATAGACAAAATCATTGCGAACAACCACATGAGTATTATTGGAATACCTAATAGTCCGCATAGAATAGCCCTCGCACAAGAAATTCGTGGAATCTATGGCATACCATCCTTCAGGAACAGTAGTATCCGAAAAATCTATCGTCGTGCCACAATCCGTCCACTGTTCCCAACGATTATATAATCCTGATTCGACATGCGGTTCACCAAATTGTGTATGTGTTTCCGTAAAGACTGTGTTATCTACAGTAGGCCCCACAAAAAGAACAATGGGGTTCCACTGGTGGTAATAATACGGCTGAACAATCCTTGCCATGGACACGGAACCGATAGTATCGGGGGAATTCGTAGCCCATCTTTGTGTCGGAGACAGGAGATACCATCCAGCCATGTCATAAGTTGTGCCTATATCTACCCAAGAAGTGCAACTGACCGCGTCATTGATTGTTGTATCGATATCGTTGCCAAAACTCTCAAAATTAATATCGACATCAGGAAGCGTGTGATCACATGCAGGGGGATTGCCTTTTACAGCATCAAAAATAACCCTAAACTGATGATAGTAATCGCAGATATAACTCCCTCCGGTGCTCGGAGGTGTCCAGTAGTTACCTGAAAGCCATATCCATCCGCCAGGATTATCCACTGCCCAACGCTCGCTACTGCTCGACCCTGCCCACAATTCATCTAATAGCGGATCGTTTGAATATTCCGGATCGAACCATATGCGATATATCGCCTCTGTTGTAAACGATGTATCGTAATGAGCTTCGAAAGCCCAAAAAGAGAATCCTGGAAGCGGCCAAAGCGGCATCGAAGGGACATAATCCACATCGAGCGAGACGCCAAGCATTTCATTGCCATTAAAATATACATCTCCATCATCGTAGCGTTCGTCCCACCAGATAACAGATAACTTCCTCTGCCAACCACTACTCCACATCCCGATACCCGGCCAATATTGATTCGCTGTTGTGGCATCCTGATTTGCCCTAAACGGCGTCTTCCATGTTGTTCCTTCGTCGTCTGAATAGGAGACGTAAATATCGGTATTACCCGAACGGGCATCACGCCACACAACGGTTGGGTTATTCTGAGCATCGACCGCGATAACAGCATCTGTTTCCTCGGTGACGCGATTTGTAATAACTCTCGCTGACTGGAATGACGCTCCGCCATCAGTACTTCTGCGATAGTATATATCACCGTTGCCGGAAGACGCGGTTGAATAAGTATATGTTATTTGCGGAGACCCATCCGGCCCAACATCGATACCGCTAGGTATAACATATTCCTGAACAGAACTCGATGCTATCGAGACATAAGAAGACGGGATTGAAGGAGTTCCTCCCGCATTTGTTATTTTTTTGTAATATACATCATAATTCGACCCATTAGTTGTTACATCGTGAACCCAGGCGAAATGCAACTGACATGAACTACCACCGCCATAAGTTGCGAGTGCAGGTAGAAAATCGTCGTGCTGACCACCATAATTAGTGAGATAATAGCCTCCAGACCACGAACTTCCATGTGAAGAGCTTCTATATAAGACAACCTCTGCTTCAGCTTCGTCCGGATCACAACCTCCACCATCAACCCAACCGTGAACCATGGCCACATAGACATAGCCCAAATCATCGGTAACTACACAACTCATATCTTCATAATCGCTAGAAGCCCTAATGGAATATGTTGAGAAGCTCGAGCCGCCGTTATTTGAAACGCTGCAGTAGATGTCGTAGTCATATTCTGAGGGATTATACCAGTATGTGTAAGTTATATAGACATCCGCAGAAGAACCGGCTCCATAACAAGCAATTCTCGGGCGATTATTTATACCGTAACTATCCACCAAGACAGAAGAAGACCAGGTTACCCCGCCATCTGAGGACTTACTGAAATAAACCCATGAATTCTCTGTGTCAACGTCGAGACACCACGCCACATAGATTGTTCCATCGCTTCCCACGCAACATGTGGGATGGAACTGCTGATCACTTGCGTCGGTGTTAACCCTTCGGTCATCAGTCCAATCTATATCATCCATCGCCTCTCCGGGGTCCTCGGGCGCTGGCGGTGATGGTCTCTTGGTTATTCGGTTCTCCCTCTCATCCAAAAAACCGATAAAATTAGTTCTTTGCCTCCATGCTTGTAGGGCCTTAGCAGAATTAACATATGAGGTATTGGTAACCGTTCTCATTGCTTCGCTACGCACCCATTCAGGCATCTCGCCGATACCAACAGCAGATTCAATCGCATCTGCGGTTTCTCGGACGAAATTTAGTTTTTGTGTAGATTTTTTCTCAGAAAGAGATTCTATACGCCTCGGAGGGGGCGCTATAGGCCTTGTAGAAACGACAACACCCAATAACAAAAAGAATGAAATCGAAAGTCCAAAAATTCGCAGAATTTTCAAATGGACCTCCCAGTATAAATATCGGACAATTTAATTTTATATCTCATAATTCATATAATAATAAATCTTAAAATCTTATTCGTCAAGCCATTTAACTTACAAATTCACCTTCAAACAACCTTTTTTCCTGCATTCGATAATAAGTTCCTATAATGTAGAAGGGCGCTTTAAAAACGCCCTTCCGCTAACAGTCTATTTTAGGAGTATTATTGGCTTTGTTATTGAACCTCTCGAGTTATCGAAGCGAGCGAAATACAACCCCGATGGTATATCTTGCGGAATCCATCGGACTGTGCTCTCTCCAGTCTTCAATTTTGTGGAAAGATCGGCTACACGACGACCATTAACATCGAAAATTCCAAGCTTAGCCCCTTTACTGGGTGATCCTAGCTTGAATTCCACAACAGCATTGAATGGATTCGGATGAGCCGATATCTTTAGTATTTCCGGCAATGATATAGCTGACTCACCAATTCCATGCGTGCCAATCCCATAGATATATAGATTGTTGACATACCATCCAACCTCGGTATTACGAGAACTTGAACCGAAATCGAAACAAGCTGTTACTGTATGTCCTATCCATGGCGTTAGATCTATAGCTTCGAATTGCCAGAAATTACCGATATTGCTTCCACCAAAACAATTCTCCCAACTTATTAAACGGTTATACTGAGATGAGACACCATCATAACCATTTTGTGGATGCACAACAAACGTGTCAGGACCGCCATCTATAGCGATTTTTATATTTCCACCGTCGTGGAAAGAGTAGCTCTCCGAAGATTGGAATCGATACCAATGATAAAAGCATAAATAGGCATTATCCATGTCCTCGAGATTTATTGGGGGCAATTCGAGCCTAGATTGCGAACTATCTGAATATTCTCCGGCAAGCTTAGTTGCAAAGCATTTCGTTCCAATAGGAACAGATTCGGGACCCGAAGTTGGGACACCATATTCCCAATCGTCACGAAAACCATGATGTATAATTCCGGCTGTCGAGCTACCTACATCGAAGGCATAAAAGGCATCAGACACATAAGGACCTTCAATTTCTCCATCCTGAGGGAATCGAACCGTATCCAAACCAAAGTAGAATTCATAATGATATGAATACTCATCGACAGCAAGATCAGACGTGTAATCGAAAGTTGCACCACCTGAAATAGAGCCATCTGCAATAGCCATATTATGACCCACACCATTAATCAACACTCGCGCTGCCGATGGAATTCCTCCTCCGAGAGCTGCACAAATAACTGTAAACCTGAAATCTGAGGTTGCATTTCCTGCAAATGGCTCTACACTGCCGGCTCCAAGATAAACAGCTTTAGCGCTACCCAGCTCGATATCATCTATATACCACCCTTCTCCCCTACAATAAACATCCGAAGACATGGTGAATTTAATCCTGACCGGCGCACCCGGGGTGAGTTCTGAAGAGAGGTCGAATTTAGAGAATTTCCATCGATTTCCTGGGCCGTCGAAACCGCTGATCAAATGCCAACTCGAACCGCCATCAGTTGAATAATGGACATAACAGCTATCGTATCTAGCCTCGGTGTCAAAATAATGCCAAAAACTCAACATTGTATTCACAGGCGCGGCAACCTCGGGTGATACCAGAACCGCATCCACTGAATCACGATACATAAATCTATTATCGACGCCACAATACCAACTGTTGCCCGGGCTGGCGAAGCGATGGTCTTCAATATGCCATATTGCATCGGCAATCCAACCCGAAGGACCGCTTTCGCAATCTGTAACAAAACCAGCCGTGCCAATAGCTAGGACTATAGTATCGATAACCATGGGGCCTCTGAAATCCTGAACAGAAACATAAGCTTCGACCATATAGGGATTGGGGCAGGTCGAACTCGCCGAAAGAACAAATGAAGGAAAATTAACCTTGGATTCTCCGGGAACCATCGAGTCTATTCCGCTTGTAGCCGAGGTAACAGTCACATAAGGATTGGTTTCGACCGCTAGACCGACAATCATATACCTTGCTGTTTCGCCACCGTTATTTAACGCTGTAATACTAAGTTCAGCTGTTTCCCCAGGTTCGAAGAAGTTGTTTCCATCGCCGCCCAATGTGTCTGTTATATGGTGATCTATTACACTTGGGATCGGGGCATGAATATCGACTCCAATAGGGATACTCCATGATGAATCGTGTTCATCTGAGGTCATGAGATTAAAAGTAATCCTTTCACCATCGGGGATATCAGCCGGAAATTCAGCTATGAAAGGAGATGCGTTAAAGGCGGTTCCTCCCTCTACAATATTTCCAAAAGACTTAATCGAGTCTGAAATTACTATTCCACTCTCGGTAGTCCTAAAAGCTCCCACAACCGAATTCGCATCTTCGCCGCCGATATTTCTGATAAATGCTGTAAATCCTATTTCCTCGCCAATATCTGCCAAGCCGTCATTGTCGCCCATTGAATCATCGATAATAACAGAATCCAACGCCAACCATGCGCCACCCCCACCAATAATCGCATAACCAAGATGTGGAATCATGTCGTAATGTGTAACAGTTACCCAGATAGTATCACCCATTCCCGCGCCCGCAACACTCAGAGAAACATTTCCGGAAGAGTTTGTATATCCAACTGAATGAACAATACCAGCATCGGTGGCACAGACCAACGCGCTATCCACCGGCGCGCCAGCGCTAGTCACATTGACAGCAACGATTCCTCCAACATAAAGCATCGGTGGATAAGTGGCGGCTATTTCGACAGGATCACCATACCAGATAGCTAACGCCGGATCTCCGAGAAGATTATACTCATCATAATAGTATTCAGCAGTGCTTGGATAAGCAAGATGCACACCGAGTAAACCACGGTTGAGCATTCCCCCCGCAAATCGATAATCCGCACGGAATACATCATCGAACATGACTCGTTCCATAACATCGTCTTCATCCCAATAGGAATTATTCGAAGCCCCTATAAAACCTATAGCACCTGCATCTTCCTGTCTAATCCATGTCTCTCCGAAACATTCGTTCAAACTAAAAGTGCCCGTTATACAGGCATTCGATATAACAAAGGGATATTCATCGACATTACCCAACTCACGAACATCATCCTGTGACCAGCTTGGAGCATCCCAAAGATAATAACCACCGTGTCCGGTATAGCTGAGAATGGTTCTACCATCGCGAACAGCTGCAATGGAATTGGCCGAAGCCGATGGATCGCTATAAGCCCAAATGCTATCGCATTCAAGTCCTGCGGGGCTGAAATGCTCGGAAATTACATAGCGTTGTGTTTCCTCGGCCAGGTCCCAGTAACTCCCATCATTAGAGGCCATAAAGACCGCTTTATGGGCAAAATCTCTATGTCCGGCCGGGATGTCGAATTGCTCATAGGCTATTGTTCTTCTTACAAAAACACCAAGTTGCTCAGCATCGGCTGGAGAGATTCGACCAACAAATAATTCGGGGATATAACCTCCAGAATCCATATCACCGTAAGGTGTATCGGTTTCTGACTCAGATTCAGCACCTTCGAAAGATGGGACATCGTCGATATCGCCAATCAATAGAATGTAAGTCGGTGCAACTTCAGATGTATCATATTCGGCTAAAATCCAGTTTCTAATGGAATTCGCAGTTCCTCCTAACTCGGATACTGTCTTGACTTTGACTGAATAACCCTTTCGTGCTTTCCATTTAGCCAAAACTTGTGAGGTATCAGCATAAGAATCGGCGGTAACAATCAGATAACCTAAATCAGATGAGGCCGGAAGCCATTTTCCGATACCCATAAAGGCCTCGGGATTCGCGATAAGAGGTTTTATCAATGCATCATATGATTTGCTTGCATAGCGGGTTTTAATATCTCGGGTTAATGCAATGTCGCCGTTATCGTGAATGACTTTGAAAGATAATCCTTTTGCTACTTTTATCGTTCCTCGAACAGGATTATAATCGACAGGTCTTATCTCGATAAGAGCAAGCCTATAAGAGCGCGCGGTCGCAACATCTATGATTTCCACCGGGTTTCGGTATTGATAGGAATCGCGTGAATAGATTTCTTCATTTATCTCGAATGGAGGTTCATATCCTGATATTTTTATACGCGGAGATCGCCTAGGGGTAACGGGCAACGTGTATCCTAGATCGATAAGGTTAATCTCTTCAAAATTGAATTCGATTACCTCTATCCTCGGTGTCGAGCCAAATGGTATTTGCACCATAGTTCGGAAAATTGGCAACTCAGGACTTCCTATTTCACCGCCTTTAAATGCATTTTCGAATTGGATGTCTATGAATTCGCCCTGATCTGTCATCAAACTCGAAAAAGCTGGCTGATTTGATTCAAAAATAAAAACTGTGTTATTTTCGTTCGCATTCGTTACTTCGAGATTAGTTCGTCCATTTTGAAAGCTATCCGCTGAAAATATGGTTGCACATAATAAGATGAGTATAATTATGAGAGATTTTTTCACATTACAACTCCTGAATAAGTTAGAATAATTCATATATTATATATTTTGATTTTTAATATTGCAATGCGATAATTCCTCTTTTTAACTAGCTTCATGTAAAAAAGCAAAAGACACTGCTGGATATTCTATTGTGAAAAACAGAGGGGGGTTTCTTGGTTTATATTTGGAGAATAAATTTTAATTTCAATAAATAAACCAAAAAGTCAACAAAAATAATCATCCTAATTTTCACACACCACCTTACCAGTGACTTCATTATTATTATTTCTTGTTTTTTTAAAAATATCATGTATATTTGTTTACGGAATTTTACTTTTAGGAAGGAGAAACATGATTTTTTAGACAATCATCGTATTTGTTATCGGTCTTTTAGGTCTTGTTCATGAAATCTGGCTTATTAGCTTTAGTATCCCATTCTTTGCTGAAGCCACATCGGTTTCGATCATGTTAATATCTCTCGGCATGCTTTACTCAGAATTTAAGAATCCTCAGCACAAAAAAAAATAGATCAAAAGGTCCTCAAAAAGGAACTTTTTTTAGTTGATAACTAATAATGTAGATTTGGCTATCCTATCATAATGCAAAATCTATTATTGTTCAGTAATTCGATTTTAGTAAAACTCTTCTAATATTGCCTAACCCCTTGCAAAAGAGAAACTATGCTATTTTGGGCGATTATTGTGTTCGTAATCGGTATCTTGGGCATGGTTCACGAGATGACAATGATAACA